>DATKQA010000696.1:0-2312 GCA_035523835.1 Candidatus Sulfotelmatobacter sp. | reverse complement strand
CTGACGGAAACCATGATCAATGGCGAGACTGTAGCCATCGTCGAGGAGATCGTCACGCGCAAGACCTTCTGCCAGCTCAAGCGCTTCCGCCGCGAGGGCCGGCACGACGATCCGCGGCTCCTGATCGTGGCGCCGCTGAGCGGACACTATGCCACGCTGCTGCGCGGCACCGTCGCCGCCATGTTGCCCGACCACGACGTCTACATCACCGACTGGCGCGACGCGCGGGCGGTGCCGCTGCGCGACGGCAACTTCGACCTCGACGACTATATCGACTACGTCATCGATTTCCTGCGCCTGCTCGGCCCCGGCACCCATGTGATGGCCGTGTGCCAACCCTCCGTGCCGGTGCTGGCGGCGGTCGCGCTGATGTCGGCGGCCGGCGATCCCTCGGTGCCGGCGAGCATGACCCTGATGGGCGGGCCGATCGATTCGCGACGCAACCCGACCACGCCGAACAAGCTCGCCATGGAACATTCCATCGAGTGGTTCGAGCATTCGGTGATCACCCGCGTGCCGGCGACCTATCCCGGCTTCATGCGCCGAGTCTATCCCGGCTTCCTGCAACTGACCGGCTTCATGACCATGAACCTGGACCGCCATGTCGGCGCGCATTTCCAGCTCTTCAACAATCTGATAAAAGGCGACGAGGACGGCGCCCAGGCGCATCGCGCCTTCTACGAGGAATATCGCTCGGTCATGGATCTCTCGGCGGAATATTACCTGCAGACCGTGACGCAGGTGTTCAAGGAGCATCAACTGCCGAAGGGCACCATGCTGTCGCGCGGCCGCCCGGTCGAACCGCGCGCCATCACCCGCACCGCGCTGATGACGGTGGAGGGCGAACTCGACGATATCTCCGGCGTCGGCCAGACCCTGGCGGCGCACGATATCTGCACCGGCCTCGCACCGGCCATGCGCGTGCATCACATGCAGCCGGGCGTCGGCCACTACGGCGTGTTCAACGGCTCGAAATGGCGCGGCCAGATCGCGCCGCGGGTGAAGACCTTCATCCGCGCCCACAGCGTCTGACCAAGCCGTGACGGCGAAGCGCAAGGTCGCGACGCGTCAGGCCAAGTCCAAAGAGACACTGCCGTTCTGGCGGCGCAAGCGCCTGGCCGAGATGACGCCGGTGGAATGGGAGCAGCTTTGCGATGGCTGCGGCAAATGCTGCCTGCACAAGCTCGAAGATGTCGACACCGGCGAGATCAGCTATACCAACGTCGCCTGCCGGCTGCTCGACCTCGGCACCTGCCGCTGCACCGACTACAAGCACCGGCGCAAGCTGGTGCATGACTGCCTGCAGCTTTCCCCCCAGGCGATTCGCGAGCTGAAGTGGCTGCCCCCGACTTGCGGCTATCGTCTGGTCGATGCCGGCGAGGATCTCTACTGGTGGCATCCGCTGGTGTCGGGCGATCCCGAAACCGTGCATCAGGCCGGCATCTCCGTGCGTGGACGGGCCATCGCCGAGGCACGCGCCGGCGATCTCGAGGAGCACATCGTCGACTGGAAGGACTGACCGCCGTCAGGCGCGGAGCAGCCGGTCGATCAACTCGCCGAGGCCGGCCCGGCCGACTTCCGTCGCCGCGGGCGGATCGGCGGCCCGGGCGATCAGCATGGCGATCTCGATGAGCGCCGCCAGCAGCATATGCGCCAGCACCTCAAGCAGCGCCGGCGACAGCCGGCGCTGCGCCGTCGCCGCGGCAAGCGATGCCTTGAGCAGGCCGAAACCGTGGCGCGCGTCGATGGCCCGCCACTTTTCCCAGCCGACCACGGCCGGTGCGTCGATCAGCACGATCTGCCGGACGCGGCCGAGCCCGGCCAGATCGAGAAAGGCATAGCAGCCGGCGCGCAGCGCCTCGACCGGATCGGCGATGCCGCGCGAGGCGACGACGGTGGCATCCGCCACCTCGGCCTCGACTTGTTCCAGCACCGCCTCGAACAGCGCCTCCTTGCTGTCGAAATGATGATAGAGGGCGCCGCGGCTGACGCCGGAATCGCGCAGCACCATTTCGACGGAGGTCGCTTCATAGCCAAGCTCGGCGAAAAGTCCGGCGGCGGTGCCGACGATGCGCTGGCGGGTCGCCTGGCCGCGTTCGATGCGAGGGGTCATGGTCGCTCACTTGCTTGACATACCGACTGTCGGTCTATTATAAACAGACCGACAGTCGGTTTTATCTTACCCGGACCGGCGGCTCAAGGGACCGAGGTGGCGCATGACATCCCTCGTCAAGAAGTTTGCCAAGACCAGCTTCGGCGACATTGCCTATAGCGAACAGGGCCAGGGGCCGGCGGCGCTGTTCGTGCACGGC
>DATKQA010000695.1:0-3461 GCA_035523835.1 Candidatus Sulfotelmatobacter sp. | reverse complement strand
GGTCGCCGTCGGTGACGATGCCGACAAGCCTGCCGCCCGGCTCCAGCACGCCGACGCAGCCGAAGGTGGAAGCGGTCATGCGGATGAGCGCCTCGGCCATGCCGGTGCCCTGCGCCACCAGGGGCATGGCATCGCCGCTGTGCATGATGTCGCTCACCTTGATCAGCTTGCGCCCCAGGCTGCCGCCGGGATGCAGCACCTGGTACTGGTCGGCGGAAAAGCCCTTGTGTTCCATCAGCGCCACGGCGAGCGCATCGCCCAGCGCCAGCATGATGGTGGTGGAAGTGGTCGGCGCCAGGCCGAGCGGGCAGGCCTCCGGCGTCGCCGGCAGCAGCAGCGCGATATCGGCGGCCTGGGCCAGCGCCGAGGCGGCATTGCCGACGATGGCGATCAGCGGGATGGCGAAGCGCCGGGTATAGCCGACGAGGTCGGTCAGCTCCTGGGTTTCGCCGCGATATGACAGGCAGATGACGGCGTCGTCGCGCGTGATCATGCCGAGGTCGCCGTGGCTCGCTTCCGCCGGATGGACGAAGACGGCGGGTGTGCCGGTCGAGGCCAGGGTGGCGGCGATCTTGCGCCCGACATGGCCGCTCTTGCCCATGCCGCTGACCACCACGCGGCCGCTCACGCCGGCGAGCAGGCCGAGCGCCCGGCTGAAGGCGCCGTCCAGCGAATCGGCGAGCGCCTTCAAGCCCTCCGCGCCGAGCCGGAGCACGCGCCGCGCCGCGTCCAGGTCGGCTGCGGTGCCGAGCGGGTTGGCCGCTCTGCTGGTCTTCGAGGTTCGGGTCATCGGCGCACCAGGGATTTGCACTTGACGTCGAGTTTCGCCGGCGACGAGCGTGGCCATGATCTCGACATCCAGCTCAAACAAAATTCGTGCCAATTATGCGGACATGCAACCGCAAAAGCAAATGGAGCCGCCTGCGACACATCCACGCTGACCTGTTTTGCCGCCGTCTCAGCAGCTTGCGTGCCGTCGCTAGTTTGGCATGCGAAGATTTCGCCTAATGGGCGAAAATATCGACCTCTTCCCAACCGGAAAGATCGAGGGCGGCGCGGCTCGGCAGAAAATCGAAACAGGCGGCGGCCAGTTCGCGCCGATGTTCGCGCGCCAGCATCTCGTCGAGCTGCCGGGCGATGCGGTGCAGATAGAGCACGTCGGCGGCGGCATATTCGAGCTGCGCCTCCGACAGCGTCGCGGCGCCCCAGTCGGAGGATTGCTGCTGTTTGGACAGATCGATGCCGAGAAGGTCGCGGCAGAGGTCCTTCAGGCTGTGGCGGTCGGTGAAGGTGCGGGTCAGCCGCGAGGCGATCTTGGTGCAATAGACCGGCCGGCAGACCACGCCGAGATACTGGCGGATGACGGCAATGTCGAAGCGGGCGAAGTGGAAGAGCTTGAGCACCTTGGGATCGGTGAACAGCCGTTTCAGATTGGGTGCCGCGTAGTGCCCGGCGGCGAACTGCACCAGGTGGCACTCGCCGTCGCCGGCGGAAAGCTGGATCAGACAGAGCCGGTCGCGCGCCGGCACCAAGCCCATGGTCTCGCTGTCGACGGCTACGCTGTCGCCGAAACTCACACCATCAGGAAGGTCGCCCTGGTGCAGGTGGATCGCCATGAGGCCTCGTTCCCGTGCCGGCCGGCCGCCGCAGTGGATGGTGCCCAGGAGAAGACTCGAACTTCCACGACCGTGAGGCCACTAGCACCTGAAGCTAGCGCGTCTGCCAATTCCGCCACCTGGGCGATCGGGAGGCGATTGGTTACCCCCCCGGCCCGGCGATGTCAAGGCAGAGCGCCGCAGCGCGCGCTTGGCTTCTGCCCGTCGGACGGGCGATGATCGTGCGCCTTCCGTCCGGCCTTGCCGGATGCCTGCGACCGCCGGAGCCGCCCCATGAGCCAAGCCGTGCCGCCGACCGAGACCATCCTCGAGCCGGACCTGCCGATCGTCGATCCGCACCATCATCTCTGGGACCGGCCGGCGGGCTTCTTCGCCAGCCTGCCGGCGCCCGAGCATGGCTTCGCCAAGGTGTCCAGGCGGACGCCGCGCTACCTGCTGGACGAGCTGCTGGCCGACTTCCGCAGCGGCCACAACATCCGCGCCAGCGTCTTCGTGCAGTGCGGCGCCATGTATCGCGCCGACGGCCCGCCCGCCTTCCGGCCGGTCGGTGAGACCGAGTTCGTCAATGGCATCGCCGCCATGTGCGCTAGCGGCATCTATGGCGAGGTGCGCGCCTGCGCCGGCATCGTCGGCCACGTCGATCTCACCCTCGGCGAGGTGGTGAGCGAGGTGCTGGAGGCGCATCTGCAGGCCGGTGGCGGCCGCTTCCGCGGCATCCGCCACAGCGCATCCTATGATGCGGACCCGAACGTGCTGGGTCCCCTGGTGCGGGCTGGCGCCGGGCTCTATGCCGCCACGGCTTTCCGCGAGGGCTATGCGCGGCTCGCCCGCTATGGCCTCTCCTTCGACACCTGGCTGCTGGAGCCGCAGTTGCCGGATCTGATCGATCTGGTGCGGGCCTTTCCCGACACGCCGGTCATCCTCGATCATGTCGGCACGCCGCTCGGCATCGCCAGCTATGCCGGCCGGCGCGAAGAGCGTTTCCCGGTCTGGCGCGCCAATATCGGCAAGCTCGCGGCGCTGCCCAATGTCTCGGTGAAGCTCGGCGGCCTGGCCATGGCCTTCTGCAACTTCCCTTCGTTCCTGGCCTCGCCGCCGGCGCCCTCGAGCCAGCTTGCAGCGGAATGGAAGCCCTATATCGAGGCCTGCATCGAGGCCTTCGGCGTCGATCGCTGCATGTTCGAAAGCAACTTCCCGGTTGATCTCGGCAGTTGTTCCTATGCGGTGCTGTGGAACGCGCTCAAGCGGATCGTCCAGGGTTATTCATCCGGCGAGAAGACCGCGCTGTTCAGCGGCACCGCCACGCGCGTCTACCGGCTGCAGTTCTGACTAACGCTTTGGCCGGGACAGTCGCTGCCGCTATAGTGCCGGCGATCGCCAGACCAAGGGGAAGGGGAAAACAGCGTGTCGCAGTTGCAGGATCGTCTCGTCACCGTGTTCGGCGGGTCCGGCTTCGTCGGCCGCTACGTGGTGAAGCACCTGGCCGAGCGCGGCGCGCGGGTGCGGGTGGCGGTGCGGCGGCCGGACGAGGCGCTGTTCCTGAAGCCGATGGGCGTGGTCGGGCAGATCGTGCCGACCCCGGCCAATATCCGGGTCGAGACTTCGGTAGCGGCGGCCGTCGCCGGCGCCGACGCCGTGGTCAATCTGGTGGCGGTGCTCTACGAGCGCGGCCGGCAAAGCTTTGAAGCGCTGCATGTGCGCGGCGCCGAGGTCGTCGCCCGCCAGGCGGCCGCGGCCGGGGCGAGGCATCTGGTGCAGGTCTCCTCGCTCTCTGCCGACGCGAATTCGCCCTCGGCCTACGGCCGCAGCAAGGCGGCGGGCGAGGCGGCGGTGCGCGCCGCCTTT
>DATKQA010000694.1:0-6486 GCA_035523835.1 Candidatus Sulfotelmatobacter sp. | reverse complement strand
CGGCGCCGTGCGATTTTGGTGCAGAAGTGCCGCCGTGCCGTGCACGGCGGCGAAAGCCCGGGCGAACGCTCCAGTCTGCCGCTGCAGGTCGATCCCATGGTCAGGTCGCGTCAGATGTACCAGCCCGACGCGGAACGTGCTGCGGCAGAGGCGGCGACGGACGGCGATCTGCGCCGGCTCGCCGCGCATCTCCTGGAGGCGCAGGCCTTCACCGGGCTCGGCAGTTGCGCCCTCGACCTGCGCACGCACGCCATGATCTGCTCGCCGCAGATGCTGCGCATCTTCGGCTGGCCGATCGACCGCCAACCGAGCCGCGCCGAGGTCCGCGACGCCGTCTATACTGACGACCGCGCCATGGCCGAGGCCTGGCTGTCGGCCGGCAGGGAACCCGCGGCCTCGCCCGCCGAATTTCACTTCCGGCTGAGCCGCGCGAACGGCGAAATCCGCCTGCTGCGGGCGCGCAGCATGGTCACCGGCGAGTACGGTGGCGGTCCGCCCACCCTGATCGGCACGGTCGAGGACGTCACCGACGAGATCGCCAAGCAGACGCTGGCACAGGAGGAGGCGGTCCTCTACCGCAGCATGTTCGAACATGCCACCTGGGGCATATTCCAGGTCACGACGGAAGGGTGGTTTCTCACCGCCAACCCGGCGATGGCACGCATCTACGGCTACGACTCGCCGGCCGAACTGCTGTCCGACCTGACCGACGTGCGCCAGCAGCTCTATGTCGATCCGGCCCGGCACGATGAACTGATCCGCCTGGCGGGCGAAACCGGCAAGGTATCCGGCTTCGAATCGCAGGTTCGCCGCCGCGACGGCTCGATCATCTGGATTTCCGAGAGCTGCCGCGAGGTCCGCGCCGGCGACAATGAGCTCCTCTACTACGAAGGCACGGTCGAGGAGATCACCGAGCGCAAGCGCAACGAGGCCGAGCTGGTAGCCGCCAAGGAACAGGCGGAAGTCGCCAGCAAGGCCAAGTCCATCTTCCTCGCCAACATGAGCCACGAGCTGCGCACGCCGCTCAACGCCATCCTCGGCTTTGCCGAAATCATCCGCGACGAGATGTTCGGCGCCGTCGGCAGCTCGCGCTACAAGGAGTTCGCCAGCGACATCCACGACAGCGGCAAGCATCTCCTGAGCGTCATCAACGGCATCCTCGACCTGGCCAAGATCGAAGCCGGCCAGTTGAAGCTCGACGAGCAGGCGACCGACGTCGCCGAGACCATGCAGCATTGCGAGCGCATCGTCAGCAACATCGCGCAACTGCGCGGCGTCCGCCTGAAGATAACGCCGCCGGCATCGACTATCACCCTGATGGCCGATCCGACGCGGCTCAAGCAGATCATGCTCAACCTGCTGTCGAATGCGGTCAAATTCACGCCGAGCGGCAATTCGGTTTCCATGTCGGCGCGGATCACCGACAACGGGGGCTTCCGGCTCAAGATCGTCGACACCGGCATCGGCATGAGCCCGGAGGAGATCACCAAGGCGCTGCAGCCGTTTCAGCAGATCGACAGCGCCCTGTCGCGCCAGCAGGAAGGCACCGGCCTCGGCCTGACCCTGACCAAGTCGCTGGTGGAACTGCACGGCGGCCGCTTGACGCTGACCAGCACGCCCGGCCAAGGCACGACGGTCAACGTGCGCCTGCCGGCGGCGCGCATCATCGCCAACGCCTGAGGCACGCCCAGGCTTCGTGCGGCGGGACCGGACCGCCCGCGGCGCCCACCCCGCGCGCAGCCTTGTATTCTGCCTAGACCACCTGCGCCAACGGCGGCGCGCCCGCCGCCGGCGGTGCGGCAGCGTCCTCGGCAGCGGCGGCCGGCTGTGCGCCCTTGTCGCCCGCCGGCGCCAGTTGGAACGGCACCCGGATGCGGAAGCAGGAACCGCGGCCAAGCTCGCTCTCCACGGTGAGGTCGCCGCCCATCAGGCGGCACAGCCGCTGCGCCAGCGGCAGTCCGAGGCGCGGATCGACGCCGTAGTTGCTCGAGGTTTCATGGGCACGGCTGCCGAAGGTCTCGAACAGGCTGGCCATCTGCTCCGCCGCAATGCCGACGCCGCTGTCGCGCACCGTGATGACCACCTGATCCTGGGTCTTCTCGGCGGTCAGCACGACGCGGCCGTTGCGGGTGAACTTGGCGGCGTTGCTCAAAAGATTGGAGACGGCCTTGCGCAGCTTGGCGAGGTCGCCGCTCATGTCTTCCAGCACGGCCGGGCGTTCGACGTGGAAGGCGTTGCCGCTCGCCGTGATCGCCTGGCGCCATTGCGCCGCCACCTCGTCGACCACGCCGGCGAGCGAGAAGCGCTCGAGATAGAGGTCCATCTTGCCGGCCTCGAGCTTCGACAGATCGAGGAGATCGTTGATCAGCTCGAGCAGCTTCTGCCCGGCCCCGTTGATGTATTGCAGGTCTTCCCACTTCTGGTCGTCGGCGCTCGACTGCTCGATCAGAATTTCGCTGAAGCCGATGATGGCGTTGAGCGGATTCTTCAGCTCGTGGCTCATCTTCGCCAGGAATTCCGACTTGGCCTGGGTGGCGCGCTCCGCCTGTTCGGTCGCCTCGCGAAGCAGCCGCTCGGTTTCGCGGTGGCGCAGGATTTCCTGTTCCAGCTCCGACTGCGACGAGACGATGTTGGCGTAGTAGAGCGCCATCATCGACACATAGACGCCGGCGCAGAAGGTCGAGACGATGCCGAGGCCGGAAAGCTTGCTCAGGGGCACCGTCACCGGAAAGCCGAGCGAGCGATACATCACATAGAACGCGATCAGGTTGACCACGATCAGGCACGACACGATGATGCGCGTCCGCCGCGTCGGCAGATAGAAGAAGGCCAGCAGCGGCACGGTGATCAGCCAGGGCAGGATCGGCGAGCTGATGCCGCCGTAGTGGTAGCAACCCCAGAGAATGCAGAACAGCAGGTTCTGGATCGAGATCAGGGCGAGCGGCACGAAGGCACCCGTCGCCCGCAGCACGAAGGTGAAGGGCCAGAAGGCGGTGATCGCGCCGAAGAAGATCCACCATGCCCGGTCCGGCGGCCCGGCGACGAACAAGAGGTAGAGCGAGATGGTATGACCCAGGAACGGCCCGAGCAGGTGGCTGAACAGGAACATGCGGGCGCCCTGGAGGACGTCGCTGTTGGCCTTCAGCTTGGCGGGGATGAACCAGTCGACCGCGGTGAACAGGTTCTTGGAAGTGGTTTGCAGGAAGCTGGTCACGGTGTCACCGTTTGCCGTTGCTCGCTTGATCGGGGTAGCCTTGCCGGATATCTGCGGTGCGCATCAGGCCGCCGCCGCCAGGGGTTCGACCGCGGCGGGGATGCGAACCGTGAAAGTCGAGCCGCGGCCAAGCTCGCTCTCGACCAGGATCTCGCCCTGCATCACGTGGCAGAGCTTGCGGCTGAGCGCGAGGCCGAGGCCGGTGCCGCCGTATAGGCTCGCGGTCGACACTTCCGCCTGGTTGAAGTCGGTGAAGAGCCGCTCCAGGGTCTCCGGCGCGATGCCGATGCCGGTGTCCTGCACCGAGAGCACGATGGTGTCGGCGACCCCGCTGCTCTCGCGGCTCACCTTCAGCGTGATCCGGCCGTGGCGGGTGAACTTGCCGGCGTTGCTCAGGAGGTTGATCAGCACCTGGCGCAGCCGCGTCTCGTCCGAGAGAACCGTGCCGAGCCCTTCCGCGGCCTCCACGAAGAACTTGTTGCCGTTGATCGTCACCAGACTGTCGCAGGTCGAGACCACGTCATCGACGAAATTGCCGAGGTCGAAGCGCTGCACCAGGAGCTCGATGTTGTCGGAATCGATCTTGGACATGTCGAGCACATCGGCCACCAGCGACAGCAGATGGCGGCCGGCGCGGTTGATGCGCTTGAGGTCGGCCTTCTCCATGGCATCGCCGGTCTCGTCGGCGTCCTCCAGCAGTATCTCGCTGTAGCCGATCACGGCATTGAGCGGCGTGCGGAGCTGATGGCTCATCTTGGCGAGGAACACCGACTTCGCCTCGTTGGCGCGGTCGGCACGCTCCTTGGTCTCGCGCATTTTCGCGGCGGTGACCAGGTGCGCCTCCACTTCCTTGCGCAGCTCCGACTGGGCCGTGATCACGTTGGCGTAGTAGACGGCCATCATCGAGGTATAGAGCGTCGCCGCGCTCACCGAGATCACGCCGACGCCGGAGAGATCGGCGACCGGGACCAGTTCGGGAAACGCGCCGTTCACCACATAGGCGATGCAGAACCCGGCCAGGTTGACGGCGAAGATACCGAGCACCAGGAACGGCCGCTCGCCGAGGTAGAAAAAGCCGAGCAGGAGGGCGGTCAAAAACCACGGCAGGAAGGGCGAGCTGACGCCGCCGTAGAAGAACGAGCCCAGCACGCTGATGAGCGTGAGGTCGGACACCGAAAAGAGCGCCGCCCAGGTCAATTGCCCGGTCCATTTCATGGCGAAGGGCAGCATCCAGAAGGCGCTGGCCAGCAGCGACAGGGTCCAGAACGGCAGGCCCGGATGCGGATCGGCGTTGTACAGGTAGATGAAGATGACGCCACCGAGGCAGGGACCCAGCAGGTGGCTGATGGCGAAGATGCGCGCTCGCCAGAGCGTGCCGGTGTCGGTCCGCAATTCCCGGGGCACGAACCAGTCGACCGCCCGGATCAGCTTGTCATTGGACATGGCCGCCCCCATGGAAACCCGAATTTCGCCCGTCATTCGCCGACCGCCCGCTGATGCGGCGGCGCCTCGGCCGCCCGGCGCGCCGCCAGATAGGCCCGGTATTCCGGCTGCGTATCGTCCACCGCCGCGCGGAAGCGCTCGACCACCTCGTCGATGTGCTGGTCGGTGTGCTTCGGCATGACCTGAAAACGGAACCGGGCGTTGCCTTTCGCCACCGCCGGGAACTCCACCAGGTTGGAGACCACGCCCTTCTCGGGCAGGCGGCGCGACACCATGCGCGCCAGCGCCTCGTCGCCGACCAGGACCGGAACGATGGCAGAGGGATTGCCGATGACCTCGAGCCCCTTGTCGGTCATGCCGTTGCGCAGGCGGCAGACGCGATCCATCAGTTGCTGCCGCAGCTCGCGGCCGCGCTCCGAGCCGATGATGTCGAAGGCCTTGGCGACCGTCGCCGCCTGTACCGGCGAAAGCGCGTTCGAGAAGGTCGCCGAGCAGCCGTAGAACTTCAGGTACTGGCGCACCGCCGGCGAATTGCAGGCGACGAAGCCGCCGTTCGAGGCGAAGGTCTTGGAGAAGCTGCCCATGACGATGTCGATCTTGCCGTGCATGTTCTGCATGCTGATGAAGCCGCGGCCGTCCTCGCCGATGCAGCCGAGGTCATGGGCGACGTCGACCAGCAGGGTGGCGTTGAATTCGTGGCAGAGCTCCTGCAGGGCGGCGAGATCGGGCGTGTCGGAGTCCATCGAGAACAGGCTCTCGGTCACCACCAGGATGCCGGTCTCGGCATCGCGGGCGCGGATGCGCTGCAGGTGCCGGCGCGCCGACTTGAGGCTGAGATGGCCGTGCAGGTGCACGTTGCCGGTGGCCGAATAGGCGCCCTCCTGCAGACAGGCATGCGACAGGCCGTCCATCACCACGTGATCCCCCGGCTGCACCAGCCCCTTGATCACGCCATAGCCGGCGGCCCAGCCGGTCGGATAGAGCACTGCATGTTCGAGCCCGAGGAACTGCGCGATCGTCGCTTCCAGCTTCAACGAATATTTGGTGTTGCCGGCGAGCGCCGACGAGCCGGCGCTGTGCACGCCGTATTCGTCGATGACGGCCTTGGCCGTCTCCTTGATCTCGGGATCGGAGGACAGGCCGAGATAGTCCTGCGAGGCGAAGTTGATGCCCTGGAACCGCGCACCGGTGTCGTCCTTGGCCGTGCACACGGCAAGCGGCGCTTCTTCCGTCGATTTCGAGAACGGCCAGAGGCCGTGCTGGCGGCGCAGATCCTGCCAGCGGTAGAACGGCTCGACCCGCTCGATCAGGTCGGTGCCCCTCAGCTCGCGAAAGTCGCGCATGCTGCCGGTCAGCGCTCCGACGGGATTCTCGCCGCGGTTCTTGGGGTACATGACGATCCTCGAATTCTCTCGAGCAACCCGCTCGGCCGGACTGACGCAAGACATCCGGCAAGCGGCAACAGTAATTAACGGTGAATGCCAATCATTCATGACACCCACTTCGATCAATCGTCATATTGTTGAGAAAAACCCTAAATTTTAATTAAACAAGCGGCCCCGCTCGCTTGGTTTATTGGTTAATGATTATAGTAAAATTGAAATTAACCTTAAAATGCCATCAATAAAATCCGAGGCGGCTCGCATCGGAGGGGCCCCCGGGGCAACCACACGCAATCGGCGGGCGTCGGGCGACTTCGCGCGGCGAAACCGGCCCCGGCAAGCTGCGAAAATGCCCGTGGGAACAACAAAGCGTTAAGAAACTTCCCTTACCGTGCGCAAATAACGAGCAGCGGTGGGGAAACATGGCCAAGGTCCTGATCGTCGAAG
>DATKQA010000693.1:0-4806 GCA_035523835.1 Candidatus Sulfotelmatobacter sp. | reverse complement strand
GAGTCCGCCGTTCGATTCGTGATCGAGGTAGGCCGACAGGCTGTGGTGCGGCACGAACGTATAGCCGGCCTCGAGGCTGAGCCGGAACAGGGCGCGTGAGCCGAGCTCCTTGCGGTCGTCGCGCTTCTCGTCGAGATCGCCGTCGTTGAAGCTGACGCCGAAACCGTAGTTGAGGAAGAATTTGTCGGCTTCGATGAACATCGCCTGCCTGCCGATGAAGGTCCAGGTCAGGCCGGCATAGGCCTGGTCGGTATCCCCGGCGCTGTTGACGCTGAAGCCGATGTGCGGGCGTGGCGCCCAGAGCCAGGCGAGGAAATCGGGCGAGACGAACAGCACTTCGCCGTTGAAATCCACGCCGCTTTCCTTGCGGTGGATGAAATCGTGGTCCAGAACCCCGGTTTTCAGCTCGTCCACCCAGCCGTCGGCGCGGGCCCCGGAGCCGCAAAGGGCACCCGCCGCGGCCAAAGCCGCGACCATCGCCAATCTTGTCTGCATGATATCCCCCGCCGACCCCGATCCGCCTCGATTATACCGCTGCGCCTTGCATTCTGCCTTATTCCTGCCATCGGCTTGAAGCAAATGCTGTGTGCCGTCGATAATCGCGGGCATCGAGCCGCCGGACCAGTCTCGGCTTGTCCGCTCACGAATTTGTCGCAGGCGGGGGGTCATCTTCGAGGAGATTTGCCGTGGACGCAGAAGCGCGGGCGAGCGAGCCCAGGTCGATGGGGCTCACGATTTTTTCTTTGGTGGCGGTTGTCGTCGGGGTCACCACCGGACTCGGATCAATGCTGTTCCGGGCGCTGATCGGGCTGATCCACAACCTGCTCATGTACGGCACGTTCTCGATCGCCTACGACGCCAACGTGCACATGCCCGTGAGCGCCTGGGGCCCGCTGGTCATCCTGGTGCCGGTTGTCGGCGCGGTGATCGTCACGCTGATCGTCACCACCTTCGCGCCGGAAGCGCGCGGCCACGGCGTCCCGGAAGTGATGGACTCGATCTATTATAACCAGGGCCGCATCCGGCCCGTCGTCGCGGTGGCGAAATCGCTGGCCTCCGCCGTCGCCATCGGCAGCCAGGCTTCCGTCGGGCGCGAAGGGCCGATCATCCAGATCGGCGCTTCGCTCGGTTCCACCATCGGCCAGCTCCTGCCCATGGCGGTATGGCAGCGCATCACTCTGGTCGCGGCCGGCGCCGGGGCCGGCATCGCCGCCACCTTCAATACGCCGATCGGCGGGGTGATGTTCGCCGTGGAGCTGATGTTGCCGGAGGTCAGCGTGCGCACCTTCCTGCCGGTGGCGCTCTCCACCGGCACCGCCACCTTCATCGCCCGGCAATGGCTCGGCCGTACGCCGGCCTTCGACGTACCGCCGATTCCGGCGCTGATGGCCCACCCGGTCTCGCTGCCGACGCTCCTGCTGTTCGCGCTGCTTGGGGCGCTGGTCGGCCTGGCCGCGGCCGGATTCATCCGCGGCCTGCATTGGGCGGAGGGGGCCTTCGGCCGCGTCGCCAACCCCTACCTCCGCCATACCTCCGGCATGCTGGTCGTCGGCATCGTCATCTACCTGCTGTATCGCAACTTCGGTCACTACTATGTCGGCGGGGTCGGCTATGCGACCGTCGAGCAGGTGCTCGCCGGCAGCCTGGATCTGCTGCCGCTCCTGGTGCTCCTCTTCGCCTGCAAGCTCGGCGCGACGGTGCTCAGCCTCGGTTCCGGTTCGTCCGGCGGCATCTTCTCGCCGTCGCTGTTCATGGGTGCGACCTTGGGCGGGGCTTTCGGGGCCGCCGTGCAGATGATCGACGCCTCGCCCGATCTCAGCATCCCCGCCTTCGCCATGGTCGGCATGGCGGCGATGGTCGGCGGCGGCACCGGCGCCGCGATGACCGCGGTGACGATGATCTTCGAGATGACGCGCAACTACGACATCGTCATGCCCATGATCGTGGCGGTGGCGCTGGCAATCGGCGTGCGCCGCGTGCTGTCGCGCGAGAACATCTACACCATCAAGCTGGTCGGCCGCCGGCATTTCGTGCCGAAGGCGCTGCACGCCAACATGTTCCTGGTCCGCATGGCCGGCGACGTGATGGATCGCGACGTGCTGGTGCTGCCGGGCGAGACGGATTTCGACAGCTTCCTGCGCGATCCCGCCCATGCCGGCGCCATGAAGCATGTGGTGGTTACCGAGGGCGACCATATCGTCGGTGTCGCGCGGGTGAACACCTCGCTCCGGCGCGGCCTGGAAGGCGCCTATACCGGGGTGAAGCTCCGTGACGTGGCCGACCGGCATTTCACCATCGCCCGCGAGGACGACATCGCCTTCGCCGTCATCGGCCGCATGTGGCGACGGCAGGCGAAGATGGCGCTGGTGGTCAAGGCCTCCCGCGTGCCGCGCGGCGACGACGTGCTCGGCGTGATCACCAAGGAGCACATTGCCGATTCCGTCACCGACAGCGTCAAGGATTACATGCCGGTCGGCTCGCAGACCTGAGCCGCGCCGGCTACTCCGCCGCTTCGGAAACCTCGCGCGCGAGCGGCGCGGCGCCGGCCCAGGCATGTTCCGACAGATCGAAGACGACGCCGTCGGGGCCGCGGAACTTGGTTTCGTAGTTGGCGCCCTGGGTGCTCGGCGCGCTCTTCTGTTCCATGATGCAGGGCGCGCCGGCCTCGGCGAGCTTCTGCCGATAGTGTTCGAGATCGTCGACCAGGATGCCGAAGTGGTGGATGCCGACATAGTCGAGCCCGCGGCCGAGCTGGTCGATGTTCTGGAACTTCAGTACCGCGAGGTTCAACGTGCCGTCGCTGAGGTAGATGCCCCAGGCGATGGCCTTGGTGTTCTCCGGGCTGCCGGCGCGCCCGACTTCGCGGAAGCCGAACATCGTCTTGTAGAATTCGGCGGTCTTCTCCGGGTCCTGCGTCGCCAACGCGATATGGCGGATTTTCGGCATGCTGCATCCTCCCGCTCTGCCGCACGGCATCGCTGCCAGCCTATGCCGATCGCCCGCCCCCGGCAAATCCGCGGGCCGCTTCGCCCCGCCTAGGCCAGCGGCAGGCCGGGATGCAGCGCGCGGGCGTCGGCGAAGTCCATGAACTGCGCCTTCAGCGCCGGCATGCCGTTCTCGGCGATTTGCTCCGGCGTCCAGCCGCCCTGGTGGTGCACCATGCGCACCGGGCGCGGCAGGCTGTAGAGCGACAGTTCGGCGCCGCGCTGGTGGAACACCTGGCCGTTGACATAGGCCGACTGCTCCGAGGCCAGGAAGACGCACAGCGGCGCGATGGCGTCGGCCGGGCTCCGCTTCAGCCGTTCTTCCCGTAGCGCCGCCGCCGCCGGGTCCTTCGGCGTCGGCACGCCGCGGGTCATGCGGGTGTCGGCCGAGGGCGCGATGACATTGGCGGTGATGCCCTTCTGCGCGTTTTCCATGGCGACGATGCGGGCCAGGCCGACGATGCCCATCTTGGCGGCGCCGTAATTGGCCTGGCCAACATTGCCGATCAGGCCGGAGGTGGAGGAAACCATGATGATGCGGCCGTAGTTCTGCTCGCGGAACAGGTTGATCGCCGCGCGGGTGACGTTGAAATGGCCGGTGAGGTGCACGTCGATGACCGCCTGCCAATCCTCCGGCGACATGTTGTGGAACATGCGGTCGCGCAGGATGCCGGCCGGATTGAAGACGATATGCAGCCCGCCGAAGGCCTCGCGCGCCTGCGCCACCATGGCCAGGCAATCCTGATACTTGGCCACCGAACCGAAATTGGCCACCGCCTGACCGCCGGCCCGCTTGATCTCGCCGACGATCTGCTCGGCCGGCGTCGCGTCGCTGCCTTCGCCCGACTGCGCCACGCCGGGATCGTTCACCAGCACCTTGGCGCCGTTCGCCGCCATCAGTTTCGCCACTTCCGCGCCCACGCCGCGGCCGGAGCCGGTGCAAATCGCCACGCGCCCGTCAAGCATGCCCATCGCTCTGTTCCTCATCGTTTTCCTGGTCTGCCGCGCGATGGTGATGGCCGCGATGACGGCTGTCAATTCAGGCCGGGTTTGCCTTCAAATGGTCGAGCAGCAGGGCATTGACCTGCTCCGGCACCTGGTCGGTGACGAAATGGCCGATGCCCGGCAGCACGGCGAAGCGGTAGGGCGCGCTGACGCAGGCCGCCGTGCCCTCGGCGGCGGCGCGGCCGACGGTCGAATCGGCGTCGCCCCAGATGTAGAGCGTCGGCACGGTCACGGCGCCGATCGCCGTGCGCAGGCCGCCGGCGGCGCGATACCAGGCCAGCGCCGCTTCCATGGCGGCGGGATCGCCGAGCACCGAGACATAGAACTGGACCGCGTCGGGCGGCACGCCGGCCTCACCGAGGCCCCGGCGCAGGCGGGTGGCATCGTTCTCGAGCAGCAGCTTGCCGGTGTCGGGATCGAGGAAGGCCTTGTGGTGCCGGGAGCGGTGGGCCTGGTCGCCGTCGGGTGCCTCCAGCGCGCGGAGAAAGGCGGCCGGGTGCGGTCGCGACAGGATGGCGAGCGAGGCCAGGCGCGCGGGATGCGCCGCCGCCACCCGCCAGGCGACCTGGCCGCCCCAGTCATGGCCGACCAGATGGAAGCGGCGGCTGCCATGGCCGCACGCCGCCGCCAGCTCGACTGCGTCGGCGACCAGATGCTCGACGGCATAGTTGGCGAGGTCGGCAGGGTCGGGCCGCGCGCCGGGGGAGTAGCCGCGCTGGTCCGGCGCCACGGCGCAGTAGCCGGCTGCGGCCAGCGCCGGCAGTTGCGCCCGCCAGGCGTGGCGCGACTGCGGGTAGCCGTGCAGCAGCAGCACCAA
>DATKQA010000692.1:0-2020 GCA_035523835.1 Candidatus Sulfotelmatobacter sp. | reverse complement strand
GCTCGATCGGCCAGGAGCAGCGGCCGACGGCGTCGGCGAAGCGAATACCCTGACGGACCTCATCGGCCGCGAGATGGTGCCGTCCGACGATCCAGCGCGTCTGCCGCACCCCGGGCAGGCCGTAGGAGCGGATGCGGGCGCGGCCGAGCGCGGCGGGATATTCGGCGCGCAGGAAGGCCAGCAGACGGTCGGCCTGGGCACGGGCCTCAAGCTGCTGGCGCGAAGCGGCGAGGGCATCGAGCGGGGTTTCGATATGCGTCATATTGACCAGCGCCGTGCCCTGGCCGGGCGGCGCGAAAAGAAAGCCGTCGCGGCGCACCAGGCCGTAGGCGGCGCCCTTGGCCGCGAGCCGCTGCTGCAGCTCGCGGCGGTCGAGCGCGGCGAGCGCCGCCTCGTCGATCTGCTCCAGCACGATCATCTGCGTGCCGAAGATCGGCTTCGCCGGCTCGCGGCAGGCAAAGCCGGCGCCATAGGCAAGCGCCGCATCGCCGGAGGCATCGACGAAGCCGGTCGCCTGCACGCTCACCGCGCCATAGCGCGTGGCGAGGTCGAGGCCGGCGATGCGACCGCCGTCGCGCCGCACGGCCAGCAGCATGGCGCCGAGCAGCACCTGGATGCCGGCCTTGCGCACCGCCTCCTCGATCCAGCGGGCGAGCGTCGTCTCGCTATATTGCACGATCACCGTATTGCGCCGGTCGCGCAGGTAGTGCAGCACGCCGGCCGCCCCGAGATCGCGCAGGATGTCGTCGGCGATGCCGTGGGTCACCTGGTAGGGCCTGGGCCCGTTGCTGAAGAAGCCGCAGAAGGTGCCGATGATGGCGCCGACCGCCTGGCCGCCGAGGCTCGGCGCGCCGTCGATCAGCAGCACGCGGCGACCGAGACGCGCCGCTTCCAGCGCGGCGGAGACGCCGGCGATGCCGGCGCCGAGTACGGCAATATCGGCGCCGATCCCGGTGCCCGGCCGATCGGTGCGAGTGACGATGCGGGTTTCCAGGTCTAGCGCCATCGCAGCAACCTTCTTTCCAGATAGCCCAGCAGCATGCTGATGGCGAGGCCGAGCAGCGACAACAGCACCACGCCGGCGATGAGCTGGTCGATCGGCATGAGATCGCCTGCCGCGAGCACGCAGGCGCCGCTGCCATAATGCGCGCCGATCAGCTCCGCCGCCACGACCAGAATGAGGGCTATTCCGGGCGATGCCTACCAGGATGGCCGGGGAATTGCGCCAACGAGACGCACGTCGATCGCGGGCAGCCGTATCGAGAGCTCACCCCGGCGTCGACGCGGGCGAACGCAGCGGAGCGGCGATGTCAGACCTTGATGTCGAGATAGCGGCCGAGGGTCGGCGAGGGCGGCGTCGGCGGCGGGTTGGCGCTGTTCGGCTGGGTCTGCTGCTGCGGCTGGATCTGCACCGGGCGCACCGCCGGCGTGGTCGGCCCGGTGACCGGCGCCACGCCGACAGTGGCATTCGCGGGCTGCGCACGCTGCGGCTGCTGCAGCGCCGAGAGGGCGGCGATCAGGTTGGAAGAGGGGGCAATCTGCATGGACCGGCCGATACTTGCGCCTGGAGTTCGGGCATTGTCGCCAAGCGGTCTTAACAGGCCGTTAACGGATTGCCGTCACGCCCGTCGCCGCCTGGCTTTGCTCGGTGACCAGCCGCAGATAGGCGATGATGTCGCGCCGGTCGCGCTCGTCGGCCACGTGGATCGGCATTTTGGCGCCGGGCACGGCGACCTGCGGATCGGCGAGCCATCGGTCGAGGCGCGCGGCGGACCAGGAAAAGTGCTCGGCGCGCAGCGCCTGGGAATAGTCGTAGCCGGCAGCGGCAGCCGCCGGCCGGCCGAAGATGCCGGCAAGCGAGGGACCGGCGGCATTGCGATCGAAGCTGTGGCAGCCGCCGCAGGTGGCGACGAAAAGCTGGTGGCCGCGTTCGGCGCTGGCTGCCGCTCCGGCCGGTGGAATTACCTTGAAGCGCGTGAGGTCGGTGGCGGCGTCCGGATCGGCCGAGGGAAAGAAGGTA
>DATKQA010000691.1:0-2260 GCA_035523835.1 Candidatus Sulfotelmatobacter sp. | reverse complement strand
GAGGTCGGTCGTGCTGGCGAGCGCCTCGATCTCATCGACGATCGGCTTGGGGACGGACGGGCGGCCGAGATGTTTGTCGCGTGCTTCGGCGGCGCGCATGCCGGCGGTCACGCGCTCGCTGATGAGCGATGACTCCAGTTCTGCCATGGCGCCAATGATGGTGAACATCGCCCGGCCCATCGGGCTGTCGGTGTCGACCTGATCCTGGACGCTGATGAAGCGCACGCCGAGGTGGTCGAACTCCTCGAGTGCCATCAGCAGATGACGCGTGCTGCGGGCGAAGCGGTCAAACTTCCAGACCAGCACGCAGTCGATCTCACGATTCCGGGCCGCCGCCATCAGGGCGTTGAGCTGGGGACGTCCCTCTCGGCGGCCTGACACGGCGACGTCGCGGTAGTCCTGGACGACGTCGAGGCCGGCACGCGCCGCGTAGCGGCGCAAGCCGTCATATTGCAGGTCCGGCTTCTGATCGGCGGTCGAGACCCGCAGGTAGAGGGCGGTGCGGGTGCCGTTCCGGACCTTGGACGCCGTCCGCTTTCGTCCAACAAGGTATTCCTTCTCGGACGCTCGGCCACCAGCCGCTAAGTCCTTCAATTCAAGCGCTCCCACCAGCGCTGCCGGCGCACCCTTTTCCGGACGCATCATGACAGCCATCGATCGCACCGCCTACCCGCGGCTGGGGGCGCGGCTGAGCCGCGAGGAACTCGGCCTCCGCTACGACCTGACCGAGACGGATTTGGCCTTCGTGCGCACCAATGCGCGCGGCGACGATGGCCGCTTTCTGTTGACGGTGCTGCTGAAGACCCGCCGGGATTTCGGGTTCTTCCCGGCACCGGCCGAAGTTCATGCCGGCATCGTGGCGCATGTCGCCGCGCAGCTCGGCCTGAAGACGCCGCCCTCGTTGGCCGATGACCTATGCCGACCAAGCAAGGTCTATCGCTATCATGCAGCGGTCCGAACCCACCTCGGCGTCATGCCGTATGGCAAGGCGGCCGAGCGCCTGCTGGCCGGCACCCTCCTCGAGGCTGCCGAAACGATGAGTGACCCCGCCGACCTGATCAACCGGGCGATCAGGGCTTTGCAAGTCGCGGCCGTCGACTTGCCGGCGTTCAGCACCCTGGATCGGCTGGCGGGCAGGCTTCGGGCGGAAACCCATGCGCGAATCTTCGGCCGGGTGGCGGCACGGCTCACCCGCCATGATGCGGCGGCGCTGGACGCACTGTTGGTGAAGCCGGCGGGCAGCGCGACGACCCCGTTCAACCGGCTCAAACAAACGCCGGGCCCCGCGACGCCCAAGACGATCGGGCTCTGGGTGGAACGGCTGCAGTGGCTCGGCGGATTGATCAACGCCGATCCGCTGCTGGAAGGCGTCGCGCACACCAAGCTTCGCCAGTTCGCCGCGGAGGCCGCGGCGATGGAAGTGAGCGACCTGCTTGACATCGCCCAACTCCGCAGACGACGCACGTTGTTGCTCGCTCTCGTGCGCCAGGCGTGCGCGCGGTGCCGGGACGAACTCGTCGAGATGATGCTGCGTCGCATCCGGCGCACACAGGCAGCCGCGAAGGAGCAGCTCGCGGCGCTGCACGACCGGCATCGGGATATCGAGGAAACCCTGATCGGCATCTTCGGCCAGGTCCTCGAGACGGCGCAGGCGCGTGACGCCGACGCAGTTTTTGGTTCGCGCGTCAAAACGCTGTTCTCGGAGCACGGTGGCGTCGATGTCCTGGCGGCGCAGTGCGAGAGCGTGTCCGCCTGGCATAAAGGCAACGATCTGCCGCTGCTCTGGCCCATCCATGGGCGGCATCGCCTGCTGTTGTTCCGGCTTGTCGATCTGCTCGACATCCGGCCGGCGACGCAGGACCGCAGCCTGCTCGATGCCTGGGCTGTCGTCAGCGCGCATCGTCACGCGCGCCGGCCCGATATCCGAAGCAGCATCGATCTCGGCTTCGCCGCGCAGCGCTGGCGCAATTTCGTGGTCCGCCGGCGGCCACACGTCGCTCTCGATCGGCGCGCACTGGAAGTCTGCGTCTTCATCCACCTGGCGGACGCTCTGCAAACCGGCGACTGCTACGTGGTCGGTGCCGAAAACTATGCCGACTATCGGGCGCAGCTGTTGCCCTGGTCCGAGTGCGAGGGCCGGCTCCATGCCTACTGCGCTGCCGTCGGCATCCCCGCGCGCGGCGAGGAGTTCGCGGCCATGCTGAAGGCCGAACTGACCGCCGCGGCCGCCGAGGTCGACGCCGGCCTGCCCGACAACACC
>DATKQA010000690.1:0-11174 GCA_035523835.1 Candidatus Sulfotelmatobacter sp. | reverse complement strand
GCGCTTCATGGAGCGCTACGCGCCGCACGCCAAGGACCTGGCGTCCCGCGACGTGGTCAGCCGCTCGATGACGATCGAGATCCGCGAGGGCCGCGGCGTCGGCCCGAAGAAGGACCACATCTACCTGCATGTCGATCACCTCGATCCCAAGGTGATCCACGAGCGGCTGCCCGGCATCGCCGAAAGCGCGCGCATTTTCGCCGGCGTCGACGTGACCAAGGAGCCGATCCCGGTGCTGCCGACCCTGCACTACGTGATGGGCGGCATCCCGACCAACTATCACGGCGAGGTGGTGACGCTGAAGGACGGCGACCCCGATACGGTGATCCCCGGCCTGATGGCGGTCGGCGAGGCGGCCTGCGTCTCGGTGCACGGCGCCAACCGGCTCGGCTCCAATTCGCTGCTCGAACTGGTGGTGTTCGGCCGCGCCGTCGCCGACCGCGTGCGCGAGACGGTGAAGCCGGGCAGCCCGCACAAGGTCCTGCCGGTGACCTCGGCCGACCAGGCGCTGGAGCGCTTCGACCGCTTCCGCAACGCCAAGGGCAAGCTGCCGACGGCGCAGCTCCGCGACCACATGCAGCGCACCATGCAGAACAATTGCGCCGTGTTCCGCACCGGCGACGTGCTGGCGCAGGGCACCAGGCTGATCGGCGAGGTGGCGGAGCAGATGCGCGATGTCGGGGTCAGCGACCGCAGCCTGATCTTCAACACCGACCTGGTGGAGACGCTGGAGCTCGACAACCTGCTGAACCAGGCGGTCGTGTCGATGCATTCGGCGGCGAACCGCACCGAAAGCCGCGGCGCCCATGCGCGCGAGGACTTTCCCGAGCGCGACGACGAGCACTGGATGAAGCACACGCTGGCCTGGCTCGATACCAGGGGCAAGGTGCGTATCGACTATCGTCCGGTGCACAACTACACGCTGACCGACGAAGTCCAATACATCCCGCCCAAGGCGCGCGTTTACTGAGCGGCCGGCTTCGGCCATCGGCTTCGCAGGGCCGAGGGCTGAAGGCCGAGTGCCGATCGCTAGGAGAAAGAGATGGCCGAGTTCACCCTGCCCGCCAATTCCAAAGTCGGCACCGGCAAGACCTGGAAGGCGCCGGCGGGCGCCAAGCGGGTCCGCCGCTTCCAGGTCTATCGCTGGAATCCCGACGACGGCAACAAGCCGCGCCTCGATACCTACGAGGTCGACATGGACGCCTGCGGGCCGATGGTTCTCGACGTCCTGATCAAGATCAAGAACGAGATCGACCCGACCCTGACCTTCCGCCGCTCCTGCCGCGAGGGCGTCTGCGGTTCCTGCGCCATGAATATCGGCGGCACCAACACGCTCGCCTGCACGCGCCACTGCGACGAGGTGGCGGGCGAGGCGAAAATCTATCCGCTGCCGCACATGCCGGTGATCAAGGATCTGGTGCCCGACCTCGGCGAGTTCTACGCGCAATATGCCTCGATCGAGCCCTGGATGCAGACCAAGTCGCCGCCGCCGACCGGGCGCGAGCGGCTGCAGTCGGACGACGATCGCCGCAAGCTCGACGGCTATTACGAGTGCATCCTGTGCGCCTGCTGCTCCACCGCCTGCCCGAGCTATTGGTGGAACTCCGACCGCTATCTCGGGCCGGCCATTCTGCTGCAGGCCTGGCGCTGGATCGCCGACAGCCGCGACGAGATGACCGGCGAGCGGCTGGATGCGCTGGAAGACCCCTTCCGCCTGTATCGCTGCCACACCATCATGAATTGCGCCAAGACCTGCCCCAAGGGCCTCAATCCGGCCAGGGCCATCGGCGAGATCAAGCGGTTGATGGTGGAACGCCGCGGCTGAAGTGTCGGCCATGGCGACGCGCCCGGAGGCGGTCGGTTTCTCCTCGACGCGCCTTCAGGTGCTCGCCGACGCCTTCCAGCGGCAGATCGACGAGGGCGGGATCGCCGGCGCACTCGCCTTGGTGGCGCGCAACGACCGCATCGCCTGGACGACTTGCCTCGGCTGGCAGAACCGCGCCAAGCGCCTGCCGATGCGGCCCGACGCCATCTTCCGCCTGGCTTCGATGACCAAGCCGCTGACCTCGGTCGCCGTCATGCTGCTGGCGGAGGAGGGACGCATCGACATCGGCGCCCCGGCCGCGCTCTACCTGCCGGAATTCGCCGACCTCAAGGTCGGCGTCGAGCGGATCGATGCCGCGACCGGCAAGCCGGCGCTCGCGCTGGAGCCGCTGCGCCGGCCGATGACGGTGCAGGATCTGCTGCGCCATACCTCCGGCCTGACCTACGGCCAGTTCGGCCGCTCGCTGGTGAAGCAGGCGACCGTCGCCGCGAATGTGATGGCGCCGGACCAGACCCTGGCCGAATTCGTCGCCAGGCTGGCGCGCCTGCCGCTCGCCTATCAGCCCGGCACCACCTGGGACTACGGCGTCTCGACCGACGTGCTCGGGCGTATCGTCGAAGTCGTCTCCGGGCGCGATTTCGACCGCTTCCTGGCCGAGCGCGTCACCGGGCCGCTCGGCATGGCGGACACCGCCTTCCACCTCGATGCGGCGCAACTCGACCGCCTGGCGGAGCCGCTGCAGCCCGGCGGCACGCCCTCCTCCAGCCGCGATTTCAGCCAGCGGCCGAGATGGTGCTCGGGCGGCGGCGGCTTGGCGTCCACGATCGCGGATTACGCCCGCTTCTGCCGGATGCTGCTGAACGGCGGGGTGCTCGACGGCGTGCGCCTGCTCTCGCCGCGCACCGTTGCCTTCATGACCGCCGATCATCTCGGCCGCGAACTGGCGCGCGATCCGCAAATCTGCGCCATGATGACCGATCTCGCGCCGGCGGTGGAGATGGGCCAGGGCTTCGGCCTCGGCTTCGCCGTGCGCACCGAGGCCGGGCGCAATCCGGCGCCGGGCTCCGTCGGCAATTATTTCTGGCAGGGCTCGACCGGTCCCTATTTCTGGATCGATCCCGCGGAGCGGATGTTCGCCATCCTCATGCTGCAGGTCGATTTCGCCAAGCTCGACCCGACCCGCCGCCTCATGCGGCAGTTGGTCTACCAGGCGCTGGTCGGCTAACGCTTCTTCGCCGGCTTCTTTTTGGCCGCTTCCTTGGGATAGTACATGGCTTCGAGCTTCATGCCGTCGGGGTCGAGGAAATAGACCGCGTAATAGCCGCCGCTGTAATACTCGCCGGCCGGATCGACGATGGTCACCTTCTCCTGTTCCAGGAATTCCTGCAGCGCATCCACGTCGGCGCGCCTGGCCACCTCGAAGGCATAATGGTGGAAGCCGATATTGCCGGCGCGATGCTTGTGCTTCTTGCCCTCGGCATCGGCCTCGCCGATCCAGAACAGGGTCTTGCCGTTGCTCCAGCCGGCCATGTCGGCGAGATCGTACTTCAGCTCGAAGCCGAGGAAGCCGAGCACCTTGTCGTAGAAGCGCTTCGATCTGGCGAAATTGCCGACCTTGATCACCAGATGGTCGATGCCGATGACGCGAACCATGGCCGCCTCCTGTCGCAGGGCTGAGTGCGCAACCGAATTCTACGACAACGCCGGGACGGCGACAGGCGTTGCCGATAGTGGCCCCGGCCGCGGCGCCAATTTGGTACTGTCGCCGGAGCCGGTCCGGCGCTAAAGGAAGCCGGCCGCAGGAGACCCGCCATGTACGTGCCGACGCACTTCGCCGTTGCCGACCCCGCCGCATCGCACCGGCTGATCGCCGAGAATGCCTTCGGCGAACTGGTCACGGTCGACGAGACCGGCGCGCCCTTCGCCAGCCACCTGCCGTTCCTGCTCGACGCCGGCCGCGGACCGCAGGGCACCCTGGTGGCGCATATGGCGCGGGCCAATCCGCAGTGGCGGCATTTTGCCGCCGGCAAGCCGGTCCTGGCGATCTTCCACGGGCCGCACGCCTATGTCTCGCCGGCCTGGTATGCCACGCATCCGGCGGTGCCGACCTGGAACTATGTTGCCGTGCATGCCTATGGCGTGCCGCGGATCGTCGAGGACGCCAGCGCGGTCAAGGACATTCTCGGACGCCTGGTCGATGCGAACGAAGCGGCCAACGGCACCGCCTGGCGCATGGGCGGATTGAGCGAGCCATATCTTGCCGGCATGCTGCGCGGCATCGTCGCCTTCGAAATGCCGATCGACCGGCTGGAGGGCAAGGCCAAGCTCAGCCAGAATCGCGATGCGACCGACCAGGCCCGGGTCGCCGCGGCGCTGGAGCAATCCGCCGATCCCACCGCCCGCGCCACAGCCAAGGCGATGCGGGCGCCGCCGACCTGATCCCGACACCGCGATCGGAACGCAATCGGAACCGGCCAGGCGGGCGGCGATTGTTGCCGTTGCCGGCGGTCGCTATCCTTGTCCCGCGATCAAGCAAGGGCGAAGAGCGGAGATGGTTTGATGTCGGCAGCACGGCAAGCGAGCGCGCGGAACGGCGGTTCGGCGGAGGCGTTCGACCTGGTCATCATCGGCGCCGGCTTCGCCGGCATGTACATGCTGCACAAGGCGCGCGAGCGCGGCCTCAAGGCGTGCGTGCTGGAGGCCGGCGGCGGGGTCGGCGGCACCTGGTACTGGAACCGCTATCCCGGCGCGCGCTGCGACGTCGAGAGCATGCAATATTCCTATCAATTCTCCGAGGCGCTGCAGCAGGAATGGGAATGGAGCGAGCGCTATGCGGCGCAGCCGGAGATTCTCCGCTATGCCAACCATGTCGCCGACCGCTTCGATCTCCGCCGCGACATCCGCTTCAACGCGCGGGTGACCTCGGCCGTCTTCGACGAGGCGACGGGAACCTGGGCCGTCGCTACTGACGACGGCCGGCGTGCGACAGCCACGTTCGTCGTCACCGCCATGGGCTGTCTCTCCTCGGCCAACACGCCGAAAATCGCCGGTCTGGAGTCGTTCAAGGGCGCCGTCTATCACACCGGCCAATGGCCGCACGAGGGCGTCGATTTCAGCGGCATGCGTGTCGCCGTCATCGGCACCGGCTCGTCCGCCATCCAGTCGATCCCGCATTTCGCCGAGCAGGCGAGAGAGCTCCATGTCTTCCAGCGCACCGCCAACTATATGGTGCCGGCGCACAATCGGCCGCTCGATCCGGACGTGCAGCGACAGGTCAAGGCCGACTATCCGCGGCTTCGCGCGCTGGCCAAGCAGAGCGTCTCCGGCCTGCTGCAGCAGATCAACGAACAATCGGCCCTTGCGGTGACGCCGGAGGAGCGCGAGCGCGAATTCGAGGGCCGCTGGCAGCAAGGCGGCTTCGTCTTCCTCGGCGCCTACATCGACCTGCTGTTCGACCAGAAGGCCAACGACACGGCGGCGGAATTCGTCCGCGGCAAGATCCGCGAGACGGTGCGCGATCCCAAGGTGGCGGCGCTGCTCTCGCCGAGCAACGTCATCGGCTGCAAGCGGCTCTGCGTCGACACCGGCTATTGGCAGACCTTCAACCGGGCGAACGTCACGCTCGTCGATGTCAGCCGGACGCCGATCGATGCGATCACGCCCGAGGGCATCCGGGTCGGCGAGCGCGATTATGCGGTGGACGCGATCGTCTTCGCCACCGGCTTCGACGCCATGACCGGCGCGCTGCTGCGCGTCGACATCCGCGGCCGCGACGGCCTGGCGCTCAAGGACAAGTGGATGGAGGGACCACGCACCTACCTCGGCCTCGGCGTCGCCGGCTTTCCCAATCTTTTCACCATCACCGGGCCGGGCAGCCCGTCGGTGCTGACCAACATGATCCCCTCGATCGAACAGCATGTGGAATGGATCGCCGATTGCATCGGCCATATGCGGGCCAAGGGCTTCAAGTGGATCGAGGCGGAGACCGCGGCCGAGGAAGCCTGGGTCGCGCATGCCCGCGAGGTCGCCGGCCTGTCGCTCCGCTCGACCTGCAGCTCGTGGTATCTCGGCGCCAACATCCCCGGCAAGCCGCGCGTCTACCTGCCCTATACCGGCGGCTTCCCGGCCTATGTGCAGAAGTGCAGCGAGGTTGCCGCGCGCGGCTACGAGGGCTTCGCGCTCGGCGCCTGAGTCAGCCGCCGACGTGCGGCAGCACCATGTAGTCGCGGCTCTGCATCTCGATCAGCCGCGAGGCGGTGCGGCGGAACTCGAAGCCGGCATCGCCTTCGGCATAGATCTGCTCGGGCGGCACCGCGGCGCTGCAGATAAGCTTGGTCTTCGCCTCGTAGAGCGTGTCGATCAGGGTGACGAAGCGCCGCGCCGCGTCGCGCTGGTCGGCGACGAGTGCCGGGATGTCGGCGATCAGCAGGCTGTGATAGCGCGCCGCCAGGGCGAGGTAGTCGGCCGGGCCGAGCGCACGCTGGCACAGCTCGGCAAAGCCGAAGCGGGCGACGTTCTTCGCCTGCGCCGGCACCAGGACCTGCCGGCCCTGCACGGTGAGCGTCTCCGGCGCCGGCGCCGCGCCGTCGGTGAGCTGGCGGAAGGCGGCATCGAGCTTGGCGGCCGCCTCCGGCCCGAGCGGGGTGTAATAGACCGGCTGGCCGGCGAACAGCGCCAGGCGATAGTCGAGACCGCCGGCCAGATGCAGCACGTCGAGCTTCTGCTTGAACAGCGCGATGAAGGGCAGGAAGAGCTGGCGGTTCAGGCCGCCGAGATAGAGCTCGTCCGGCGCCCGGTTGGAGGTCGCCACCACCACGACGCCGCGGCTGAACAACTTCTCGAACAGCCGGCCGAGGATCATGGCGTCGGCCACGTTGGTGACCTGGAACTCGTCGAAGCAGAGGAGCGTCGCGCCGGCGGCGATCTGCCGTGCCAGCGGCGGGATCGGGTCGTCGCCTTCGCCGCGCTCGGCCGGATCGGCCTGCCGCCATTTGTGGATCGCCGCGTGCACCTCCTGCATGAAGGCATGGAAATGCACGCGCCGCTTGCTGATAACCGGCGCGCTGCTGAAGAACAGGTCCATCAGCATGGATTTGCCGCGGCCGACGTCGCCGTAGATATAGAGGCCCTGCGGCGGCTTGCCGCGGCTGCTGCGGGCGAAAAAGCCCTTCCAGCCGCCGTGTCGCTCCGGCTCGTAGCTGCGGAGCTGGTTGTGCAAGGTCTGCAGCTTCTCCGCAGCCAGCTCCTGCGCCGGATCGCGCTGCAGCCGATGCTCGCGATAGAGCCGGCGATAGGCGCCAAGCGGTCCTTCGGTGGCGATGTCGATGACCGCCCCCTACGCGCGCAGTCGCGGACCCACGGCGACAGAACGAGACGGCGGCTGGTTCACGCGGCTCTCTGTGCTTCCGGGCAAAAGGTCGGGCCGCCGTGCGGCTACTTCAAGGTCGGCATGTCGAAGTCGGCGCCGGCGCGGACGCCGGTCGGCCAGCGCGAGGTCACCGTCTTGATCCTGGTATAGAACTTCACGCCTTCCGAGCCGTACACGTTGGTATCGCCGAAGGCCGAGTTCTTCCAGCCGCCGAAACTGTGGAAGGCGAGCGGCACCGGAATCGGCACGTTGACGCCGACCATGCCGACCTCCACCCGGCTGGCGAAGTCGCGGGCGGCATCGCCGTCGCGGGTGAAGACGGCGACGCCGTTGCCGAACTCGTGCTCGCTCGGCAGTTTCACCGCCTCCTCGAAATCGGCCGCGCGCACCACCGAGAGGACGGGGCCGAAAATCTCCTCCTGGTAGATGCGCATGCCGGGCTTCACCTCGTCGAACAGGCAGCCGCCCATGAAATAGCCGTTCTCATAGCCTTGCAATTTGAGGCCGCGGCCGTCGACCGCGAGCCTGGCGCCTTCCTTGACGCCGAGATCGACATAGCCCTTCACCTTGTCGAGATGCTGCCGGGTCACCAGCGGCCCCATCTCCGCGTCGGGCGCCAGCGACGGCCCGACCTTGAGCGAGCGCACCCGCGGCACCAGCCGCTCGATCAGCGCCTCCGCCGTCTTCTTGCCGACCGGCACCGCGACCGAGACCGCCATGCAGCGCTCGCCGGCGGAGCCATAGCCGGCGCCGATCAGCGCGTCCGCCGCCTGGTCCAGGTCGGCATCGGGCAGCACGATCATGTGGTTCTTGGCGCCGCCCATGGCCTGCACGCGCTTGCCGTGCGCGGCGCCGGTGGCATAGACGTAGCGGGCGATCGGCGTCGAACCGACGAAGCTCACCGCGCTGATGCGCGGGTCCTCCAGGATGGTATCGACGGCAAGCTTGTCGCCGTTGATGACGTTCAGCACGCCGGGCGGCCCGCCCGCCTCGAGGAAAAGCTCGGCCAGGCGCAGCGGGCAGGACGGGTCCTTCTCCGACGGCTTGAGCAGGAAGCTGTTGCCGCAGGCGAGCGCCACCGCGAACATCCACATCGGCACCATGGCCGGGAAATTGAACGGGGTGATGCCGGCGACGGTGCCGAGCGGCTGGCGCATGGAATAGAGATCGATGCCGCGCGACACGCCCTCGGAATATTCCCCCTTCATCAGGTGCGGGATGCCGCAGGCGAACTCCACCACTTCGAGGCCGCGCTGCACCGAGCCCTTGGCGTCGGAAAGCACCTTGCCGTGCTCGTTGGCGATGAGCCGGCCGAGCTCATCCATGTTGGCCTCGACCAGTTCCTTGAACTTGAACATGACGCGCGCGCGGGCGATCGGCGAGGCTGCGGCCCAGGCCGGATGGGCCGCGGCCGAATTGGCGATGGCCTGGCGCACTTCCTCGGCGCTGGCGAAGGGCGCCTTGGCGCTGATCTCGCCGGTCGTGGGATTGAACACCTCGCCGCTGCGGCCGCTGCGGCCGGCGACGTGCTTGCCGCCGATGAAATGTGTCAATTCCTTGACCATGGCCGCCTCCTCCTGTGATCGGGATGTCCGGGCGCCCGGCGGCGAGCGATCGGGCCGCGGGCTCGCGCCTCCGCGCCGGGAATGGCGCGCTAGTAAACCGCCCGCCCGGCGCTTCCGCAAGGCTGTAAATCACGCATCGGCCGCGGCTTTCCCCGTTCGGCCCCTTGCCCTTGCCGGCAATTCGGGTTAGTACCCGTACATCCCTTTTTCACCCGCGGCACCGGCGTCAGCGGGCCTGCCCGAAGGAGATCACCCATGGCGCGCAACAAGATCGCCTTGATCGGCGGCGGCAATATCGGCGGCACCTTGGCGCATCTCGCCAGCCTCAAGGAGCTCGGCGATGTCGTCATGTTCGACATCGTCGACGGCCTGCCGCAGGGCAAGACGCTCGATATCGCCGAGGCCGGGCCGGTGGAAGGCTACGACGTCAGCCTCAAGGGCACCAACGACTATGCCGATCTCAAGGGCGCCGACGTGGTGATCGTCACCGCCGGCGTGGCGCGCAAGCCCGGCATGAGCCGCGACGACCTGCTCGGCATCAACATCAAGGTCATGCAGGCGGTCGGCGAGGGCATTCGCGCGCATTGCCCGCAGGCCTTCGTCATCTGCATCACCAATCCGCTTGACGCCATGGTCTGGGTGCTGCGCCAGGTGTGCGGCCTGCCGCACGAGCGGGTGATCGGCATGGCCGGCGTGCTCGACACCGCCCGCTTCCGCTATTTCCTGTCCGAGGAATTCAAGGTTTCGGTCGAGGACGTGACCGCCTTCGTGCTCGGCGGCCATGGCGACGACATGGTGCCGCTGGTGCGCTATTCCACCATCGCCGGCGTTCCGCTGCCGGACCTGGTCAAGCTCGGCTGGACCACCAGCCAGCGCATCGACGAGATCGTCAAGCGCACGCGCGGCGGCGGCGGCGAGATCGTGGCCCTGCTGAAGACCGGCTCCGCCTTCTATGCGCCGGCATCCTCGGCGATCCAGATGGCGGAAAGCTATCTGCGCGACAAGAAGCGCGTGCTGCCCTGCGCCGTGCACCTGACCGGGCAGTATGGCGTGAAGGACCTCTATGTCGGCGTGCCGGCGGTGATCGGCGCCGGCGGCGCCGAGCGCATCGTCGAGATCCAGCTCAACGCCGACGAAAGGGCCATGTTCGACAAGTCCGTTGCCTCGGTGCGCGGCCTGGTCGACGCCTGCCTGGCCATCAACCCGAAACTGGCGGGGAAATAGCCGGGTTGCACCGCAGCATGCCGGTGCTATAAAGGCCCGGCGCGCGGGCTTCCTGGTCGGCACTGGACTCACAACGCGCGGATCGATGGATTGCCATGAACATTCATGAATATCAGGCGAAAAGCCTGCTGGGGCAGTACGGCGTCACCGTACCGCGCGGATACGTGGCCTATACGGCGGAGGAAGCGCGGGCCAAGGCCGGCGAGCTTGGCGGACCGGTCTGGGTGGTCAAGGCGCAGATCCACGCCGGCGGGCGCGGCAAGGCCGGCGGCGTCAAGCTGGCGAAGTCGCTCGACGAGGTGAAGGCCGCCGCCGAGAAGATGCTCGGCATGACCCTGGTCACGCACCAGACCGGGCCCGAGGGCAAACGGGTCAAGCGGGTCTATGTCGAGGAAGGCTGCGACATCAAGCGCGAGCTCTATCTCGGCATGCTGGTCGACCGCACCACCAGCCAGGTCACCGTCATCGCCTCGACCGAGGGCGGCATGGAGATCGAGGAGGTCGCCGCCAAGACGCCGAAGAAGATCCTGCGGCTGGCCATCGACCCGGTCACAGGATTGCAGCCGTTCCATGCTCGGAAGATCGCCTTCGGCCTGAAGCTCGAGGGCAAGCAGGTCAATGTGGCGGTGAAGTTCCTGCAGGCCATGTTCAATGCCTTCCTCGGCCTCGACGCCTCGATCGTCGAGATCAATCCTCTGGTGGTGACCGGCGCCGGCGACCTGGTCGCCCTCGACGCCAAGATGAACTTCGACGACAACGCGCTGTTCCGCCACCACGACATCGAGGAGCTGCGCGATCCGGACGAAGAAGACCCGGCCGAGCTCGAAGCCGGCAAGCACGGCCTCAACTACGTCAAGCTCGACGGCTCCATCGGCTGCATGGTGAACGGCGCCGGCCTCGCCATGGCGACCATGGACATCATCAAGCTCTACGGCTCCTCGCCGGCGAACTTCCTCGATGTCGGCGGCGGCGCGTCGAAGGAGAAGGTGACGGCGGCGTTCAAGATCATCGTCTCCGATCCCAATGTGAAGGGCATTCTCGTCAACATCTTCGGCGGCATCATGAAATGCGACATCATCGCCGAAGGCATCGTCGCCGCGGCGAAGGAGATTTCGCTTGCCGTTCCGCTGGTGGTGCGCCTCGAAGGAACCAATGTCGAATTGGGCAAGAAGATTCTCGCCGACAGCGGCCT
>DATKQA010000689.1:0-5257 GCA_035523835.1 Candidatus Sulfotelmatobacter sp. | reverse complement strand
CACGGCGCCGAGCGCATGCTCGACCGGCACGACCAGTTCGTGGCGGCTGCGCTTGTCGGCCGGCTGAATGCGGCCGTGGCTGCGGTCGAGGCTGGCATAGACGCCGATGATCTCGTCGGGCGCCGCCTGCAGGCGGCGGATCAGCCTGCCGTCATAGCTTCGCGCCCCGGTCTGCGTCAGCCGGGCGAGGATGCGGTCGCCGACGGCGAGCGCCGGCAGGCCGCGGCCGGACGGCGCCATGGTGATTTTCGGCGGCGGGCCGTCGCCGCGCCATTCCACCGGGCGGGCGATCAATTCGCCGTCGATGTCGGTTTCCGCCACATCGAGCAGGGTCACTTCGGGCAAGATGCCGGCCGGCGTCAGGGCGCGGCGATGGCCGCGGCTGATGGCGCCCTCGGCGGCGAGCTCGCGCAACAGGCCCTTCAGCCAAGGGCGGTCCTGGCCGCCGACATGAAAGGCGCGGGCGATCTCGCGCTTGCCGACCTTGCCGGGAGCGGCGCGAACGAAATCGACGATCTGCTGCTTCGTCGGCAGCGGCGGTTTCTTGCCGCTCACGCCGATCGCAGGTTCACTTAAGAACCCGCTCCGGCGGCCTTGCGCTTGGGCCGCGCGGCCGCCTCCGGCGGTGCCGCCGCAGCGGCCTTTTTGGCGGCCTTCCTGGCCGGCTTCTGCTTCGCCGCCGCTTTCTCGACCGGCGGCTTCTCCTGCGCCGCCGCCGTCTTGCGGGCCGTGCTCTTGCGCGCGCCCTTGGCCGGCGCCCGCGCCGCGCGCTCGCGCAAAAGCTCGATCGCGGTCGGCAGGTCGACGGTTTCCGGCGCCACGCCGTTCGGCAAGGTGGCATTGATGCCGCCGTGGCTGACATAGGGGCCGTAGCGGCCGGCCATCACCTGGATCGGCTGGCCGTCGTCGGGATGATCGCCGACGCTGCGCAGCGGTTCCGGCCCGCGCCGCCGGCCGGGCCCCTTGGCCAGCTTCTCGGCGATCAGCACGACGGCGCGGTTGAGGCCGATGTCGACGGCTTCCTCGGCCGAGGCGAGGCGGACATAGACCTTGTCGTGTTCCAGATAGGGGCCGAAGCGGCCGAGGCCGGCGGTGATCGGCTTGCCGGTCTCGGGATGCGTGCCGACGATACGCGGCAGCGCCAGCAGCCTGAGCGCCGCTTCCAGGGTGACCTGATCGGGCGGCAAGGTCTTCGGCAGCGAGGCGCGCTTCGGCTTTTCCTTTTCCACCGGCTCGCCGAGCTGGACGTAATGGCCGTAGGGTCCGCGGCGCAAGGTCACCGGCAAGCCGGTCGCGGGGTCGAGGCCGAGCAGCTTCGGCCCGTCGTCGGCAGGCGAGGCGGTCGCCTCGCCGTTGCTGACCGCGAGCGGCCGCGTGTGGCGGCAGTCGGGATAGTTGCTGCAGCCGATGAAGGCGCCGTTGCGGCCGAACTTGATGCCGAGCCGGCCGTTCTGGCACGACGGGCAGGTGCGCGGATCGCGGCCCGCACCGTTCTCGGGAAAGAAATGCGGTCCCAGCGCCTGGTCGACGAAGGTGATGATGTCGGAGCGCGAGCCGATCAGCTTGTCCAGGTTCTCGTAGGCCTGCTTCACCGAGAGCAGGGATTCCGGGGCGACGCCCTGGGTCTCGGCGGCGCGGCTGAATTGCAGCCAGAATTCGCGCAGCACCTCCTTCCAGTCGATCTGGTGCTCGGTGATTTCGTCCAGCCGCTCTTCCAAACTGGCGGTGAAGTCATAGGCGAAGAAGCGCTCGAAGAAGCCGGTCAGGAAGGCGGTGACGAGCCGGCCCTTGTCCTCCGGGATGAAGCGTTTCGCCTCCAGTCGCGCATAGCCGCGCTCCTGCAGCACCGACAGGATGCTGGCATAGGTCGAGGGCCGGCCGATGCCGAGTTCCTCCAGCCGCTTGACCAGGGTGGCCTCGGTATAGCGCGGCGGCGGCTCGGTGAAATGCTGCTCTGGCCGCACCGCTTCGCGCCGGAGCGTCTCGCCGGCCGCGACCTTGGGCAGGCGGCGATCGTCCTCCTCGTCGTCGCCGTTGACGATCTTGTCGTCGCGGCCTTCCTCGTAGAGCCGCAGGAAGCCCGGGAACAGCACTACCGTGCCGGTGGCGCGCAGGCCGAGGTCGCCCTTGTCGCTGAGGATGTCGACCGTGGTGCGCTCGAGCCGGGCCGCCTCCATCTGGCTGGCGATGGTGCGTTTCCAGATCAGCTCGTAGAGGCGGAGCTGGGCCTCGTCGAGGTGGCGCGCCACCCGCTCCGGCCGGCGCCGCAGATCGGTCGGCCGGATCGCCTCGTGCGCCTCCTGCGCGTTCTTCTGTTTGGTCTTGTATTGCCGCGCCGCCTCCGGCAGGTAGTCCTTGCCGAAATCTTCCGCGATGACCTGGCGCGCGCCGGCGACCGCCTCTTCGGCGATCTGCACGCCGTCGGTCCGCATATAGGTGATCAGGCCGACGGTCTCGCCGCCGATGTCGACGCCCTCGTAGAGGCGTTGCGCCAGATCCATGGTGCGCTTGGCCGACAGGCCGAGCTTGCGCGAGGCTTCCTGCTGCAGGGTCGAGGTGGTGAAGGGCGGGAAGGGGTTGCGCCGGGCCGGCCGGGTGACGACCTCGGCGATGCGGAAGCCGAAGGCGGCAGCCAGCCGCGCCGCCGCGGCCTCGGCGGCGGCCTGGCTGGCGAGGGAGAACTTCTCCAGCTTGCGGCCGTCCATGCCGGTCAGCCGGGCGGTCAGCTTGCCGCCGCCCGCGGTCAGGAAATCGATCTCGATGGTCCAGTATTCCTGCGCCTTGAAGGCCTCGATCTCGATCTCGCGCTCGCAGATCAGGCGCAGCGCCACCGACTGTACCCGGCCGGCCGAACGGGCGCTCGGCAGCTTGCGCCACAGCACCGGCGAGAGGGTGAAGCCGACGAGATAGTCGAGCGCGCGCCGCGCCTGCTGGGCATTGATCAGGTCCATGTCCAGCTCGCGCGGATGCTGGATGGCATGGACGACGGCGTTCTTGGTGATCTCGTTGAAGACGACGCGCTTGACGTCGACGCCGCGGGTGGCGCCGCGGTCCTGCAGCGCCTGCAGCACGTGCCAGGAGATGGCCTCGCCCTCGCGGTCGGGGTCGGTCGCCAGATAGAGGTGCTTCGCCCCCTTCAGCGCCTTGGCGATTTCGCCGAGGTGCTTGGTCGATTTCGGGTCGGTGACGTAGGTCATGGCGAAGTCGTCTTCCGGCTTCACCGACCCGTCCTTGGCCGGCAGGTCGCGCACGTGGCCGTAGGACGCCATCACCACGTAGCCGCTGCCAAGGTACTTGTTGATGGTCTTGGCCTTGGCGGGCGATTCGACGACGACAACGTCCATGCGGGAGCCGACCCAGGGTTACGAGCTACGGGGCATGCCCCTGCCGGGGCACGCGAAAGCGCAAGAAGATGCGTAAAACACCTGTCCCTGTCAAATCGTGAACGCGGCCAAGGTTTCCAGGCGTCGCTACAACCAATTTGTAGCCCGCTTATGGTTAACGACAGGTAACTGTTGAATTGCAGATATTTGGCGGAGTTTTCTGAAATATCACATCGGTCAAATCAGGGCGCCGGACAAACTGGCAGGCCGATGCGGCAGCGCAGCAGACAGCCGCCGCCGCGACGCGGCTATTTCGCCGGCAATTCGAGTATGAGGCGAATTTTCTCTGCCAACTCCTTTCGTCGGAAGGGTTTTTGTAGCAACTGGACGCCCGGATCGAGGCGGCCATGATGCAGGATGGCATTCTCTGAATAACCGGACATATAGAGCACTTTCAGGCCGGGCCGGGTGGCGACGGCGCGTTCCGCCAATTCGCGGCCGTTGGTGCCGCCGGCCAGGATGACGTCGGTCAGCAGCAGCATGATGTCGGACTTGCTTTCGATGGCCTGCATCGCCTCGGCCGCCGTCGCCGCCTCCAGCACATCATAGCCGAGCGAGCGCAACAGGCGGACGGCGAGCGAGCGCACCTGCTGGTCGTCCTCGACCAGCAGCACCATGCCGGCGCCGCTGCGGATCAGGTCGGGCTCGAGGTCGGCCGGCTGGCTGGCGCCAGCGCCATAGCTCCGCGGCAGGTAGAGCTTCACCGTCGTGCCGTGGCCGGCCTCGCTGTAGATTTTGACGTGGCCGTTCGACTGCTTGGCGAAGCCGTAGACCATGCTCAGGCCGAGGCCGCTGCCGCGGTCGGCGTCCTTGGTGGTGAAGAAGGGATCGAAGGCGCGCTCGACCACTTCGGGCGGCATGCCGGTGCCGGTATCGGAGACGATCAAGGTTACGTACTGGCCGGCCGAAACCTCGCTGTTCTGCGCCGCATAATTGTCGTCGAGGCGTGAATTGGCGGTCTCGATGGTCAGCTTGCCGCCGCCCGGCATGGCGTCGCGGGCATTGATGGCGAGGTTGACCAGGGCATTCTGCAACTGGCCGGGATCGGCCTCGCATTTCCACAGGCTGGCGCCGGCGACGATCTCGATCTCGACGGTCTCGCCAAGCGCGCGGACCAGCATGCCGACCATGTCGCGCACCAGGCGGTTCAGATCGATCTCGACCGGGCTGAGCGGCTGGCGGCGGGCAAAGGCCAGCAGGTTGCGCGTCAGGGTAGCGCCGCGCTCGCTCGCGTCGATGGCGCTGCGCGCCAGTTCGCGCAACTGTGTCCGCTCGGCGAGCCCTTCTTCGATCAGCTCGAGGTTGCCGAGAATCACCGCCAGCAGATTGTTGAAATCATGGGCGATGCCGCCGGTCAACTGGCCCATCGCCTCCATCTTCTGGGCCTGGCGCAACTGCTGCTCCGTGGCCCGGATGGCGCTGACGTCGCGCAGCATGACCAGGAGCAGGCGCTGCTCGCCGTCCGGAAACGACGTGCTGGTCACTTCGGCGTCGAGCGTCTTGCCGTCGAGCCGGCTGATGGTGACGGCGGCGGTCCGTGCCTCCTGGTCGCCGGCCAGGATCTCGCCGGAGCGGGCGCGGATGCGCTCGTGGCCGGCGGCTGGAAAGAAGCGCAGCGCCGGCTTGCCGATCACCTGGTCCGGCGAAGTGGCGCCCAACAGCGCGAGGCAGGCGCGATTGGCGAGGACGACGGCGCCCGGCCGCACCACGAACATGGCGTCGCGCATGTTGTCGATGACGGCGCTGAGGAAGCGTTCCTTGTTCTGCAGCTCGCGGGTCCGCTCCTCGATGCGCTGCTCCAGGTCGCGGTTGGCGAGGGTCAGGGCGGTTTCCGTCTTCGCGCGCCGGACGCCCTCGCGGTAGAACAGGAAGAA
>DATKQA010000688.1:0-3368 GCA_035523835.1 Candidatus Sulfotelmatobacter sp. | reverse complement strand
TTCGCAGGCGACACCGAACGGCCAGAAAGTCACCATTCTGCTCGAGGAGCTGCTGGCCCTCGGCCATGGCGGCGCCGAATACGATGCCTGGCTGATCAGAATCAGCGAGGGCGAGCAATTCGGCAGCGGCTTCGTCAAGGTCAATCCGAACTCGAAAATCCCGGCGCTGATGGATCATAGCGGGCCGCGGCCGATCCGGGTCTTCGAATCCGGCGCCATATTGCTCTATCTCGCCGAAAAATTCGGCGCCTTTTTGCCGGCTGATCCCGGCGCCCGCGCCGAATGCTTCTCCTGGCTGTTCTGGCAGATGGGCAGCGCGCCCTATCTCGGCGGCGGCTTCGGCCATTTCTACGCCTATGCGCCGAGCAAGATCGAATATGCCATCGACCGCTTCGCCATGGAGGTGAAGCGCCAGCTCGACGTGCTCGACCGCCGGCTCGCCGAATCCGAATATATCGCCGGGCCGAGCTATACCATCGCCGACATCGCCATCTGGCCCTGGTACGGCGGCCTGGCCAAGGGCCTGCTCTACGGCGCCGGCGAGTTTCTCGCGGTGCACGAATACAAGAACGTGCTGCGCTGGACCGACACCATCGCCAAGCGCCCGGCGGTGAAGCGCGGCCGCATCGTCAACCGCCTGGCCGGCGAGCCGGCGGCGCAGTTGCACGAGCGCCACGATGCCAGCGACTTCGAGAAGAGGACGCAGGACAAGCTCGCCGCCGCGCAATAGGCGGAGGAAGCCGCCGCAAGGGCGGGCCGGCACGGCGGCGAAGGCCGCCGTCCGGTGCCGCTGCCGGTAACAGCATGCGGTGCGCCGGCGCCATCGGTGCTAACCTGCCGCCGGCAAGCACCGGCAGGGGAGGCGCGGCATGGCGAAGTTCATCATCGAGGCGCATTTCCGCCTGCAGGAATGGGTGGCGGAGGAGAAGGGCTATTTCACTGCCGAGGGGCTCGATTACGAGTTCCGCGAGCTGATCCAATCAACCGGCGGCGAGCACCACAACAAGGTCAACGCCGGCGCCTTCCAGAGCATCGAGCAAGGGCGCGAGGCCGACCTGAGCTGCGCCTGCCATTGGACGGTGAACGTCGCCGCCTCCAACGGCCATGCCCGGCTCTATGCCGATGCCTATTCGGTGGCGCCGTCGGGCATTTTCGTGCCGGCGCAATCGCCGGTGCGGACGCCGGAGGACCTCGCCGGCGTGCCGATCGCGGTCGGCTTCCAGTCGGGCAGCCACTATTCGACCATCCAGGCGCTGGAGCCGTATCTGCCGGCGGAGCGGATCGCGCTCAACTTCGAAACCGGCATGCTGTTCCACCGCATGGCCGAGCTGATCGAAGGCCGCAGCTCGGCGACGGCGCTGTTCAACGGCCCCTATTACTTCGCCGAACAGCTCGGCTTCCGCAAGATCATCGACACCAGCTTCATGATCGCCACCATGATCAAGGGCGCGCCGGCGGCGGAGGATGTGCGGCGCTATTTCCGTGCGCTACGCAAAGCGCAGCGCGACATCGACCTCCGGCCCGAGCGCTACACGCACTATTACCGGCGCGAGTTTCCCGAACGCTTCCACGGCCGCATGGACACGCGCCGCTGGGGCCCGGGCGAGCGCATCGTCTTCGATCCCTATACGCGCGAGACCTATGCCGAATCCTTCGACTGGATCGGGCGGCACAATATCTTCGCCGCGGGCAAGATGGGCGCCGGCGACTACGACCGGGCCACGGTGTCGTTCGCGGCGGAGGGGTGATCGGTCGCTGAGGGAAGTCGACGGTCGGGTCATGCCTCCGCGCCGTTCACCGGCTTGCAGCGGTGGTTCCGCAGTGCTTCTGCCGGAACGGCATTGGCCCGCTTCTGTTTTGAGTCTTCCTGCGGGATGGCGAAAGAGGCTCGCATCGCCTACCGCGCCTTCGCCTGCAGCGCTTTCGGCACCAGGATGAAGTCGCCGCCGTCGTGGCCGGCGGAGCGGATGTCGTCGTAGGCCGGCGTCTGGTCGGCGTTGAGCACCACCGGGCGGCGCACCAGGGCGAAGAGCGCCTGGCCGTCGATCGGGTCGGCGTTCTCGCTCAATGCTTCGAGGAAGGCGCGGGTGAAGACCGAGTGGCCGCTGCCGCCGCCGTCGGCCACCGGCTCGAGCCCGCCCGAGGTGAGCGCGGTGCGCGAGCGCTTTTCGTCCATGCGCTTCAGCCAGACCCTGCGGTCGGTATCGCCCCTGGGCGCCGTCGCCACGCCGCGGAGCAGCGTGCCGGAATAGCAGGAATCGGCGACGATCATCACATGCTGCGCGTCCATGGCGCGCAGGCTGTTGGTCAGGTCCGTGGTCGAGACCCAGTTGGCGGGATTGTCGCTCTCCGCATCCACCGGCAGCCAGTAGCCGGCATCGGCGCCCTCGTCGAGCACGCCATGGCCGGCGTAGTAGATCAGGAGATTGTCGTCGAGCTTGAGGGTCGCGCGCAGCTTCGCGAGCGCGGTCAGGATCTGATAGCGCGTGGCATCCTTCAGCATCACCACGTCGAAGCCGTATCGCTCCTGCAGCAGCTTGCTCACCGCATCGGCATCGCCGACCGCGGTCTTCAGCTTCGGCAGATTGCGGTAGTTGTTGTTGCCGATGATCAGCGCGTGATAGCGGCCGGGGTCGAAGTCGAGCGCCGCGCTGCTCTTCGGCGCCTCGGCCCGCTGTTTTTGCGCCGCGTCGGCGGCCGCCTGTGCCGCGATGCCGCGCTGGCGCTGCTGTTCGGCTTGCTCGGCGATCGCGACCTTCTCCGCCGCCAGCTTCTGCCGCTCGGCTTCGAGCTGCTGGCGCTCGGCGGCGGCGGCCTTGGCCTCGTCCGTGCTTGCCGCCGCGCTGGCGGCGAGGCGCTGCTTCTCCGCCTCCAGTTTCTGCCGCTCCGCGGCCAGGCCCTGCCGCTCCTTCTCCACCTCGGCGCGGAGCTGGCTCAAGAGCTTGTCGGCCTCGTTGGAAACCGAGGCCAGAGGAACCGCCGGCGGTGCTGCCGCGGCGACGGGCGCGGCGGGTGCCGCGGCCGGCGGCGGCGCCGTCGATGGCGCCTGGGCCACCGCGGCATCCGCCGGCCGGGGCGACGCGCCGCCGGGGCCCATATGCACCATGGCGATCGAGCAGGCGCGTTGGCCGAGCGAGCCCGAGGCGGCGAGTTCGCCGCTGTTGGCACGGCCGGACAGGATGATCGTGTCGCCGTCGTGCGTCGGCAGCAATTTGCGCACCGACACCGTGCCGTCGGCGGCAACCTCGCCAGTCACATCGAAGGGCAGGCCGTAATTGTAATGGATGACGAACTCGAGCTTGCCGCCGGAAATCTTGCCGCCGATGTCCTGGCGCAACTGGCCGCTGCCGCCGCCCATGGCGCCGGGA
>DATKQA010000687.1:0-4367 GCA_035523835.1 Candidatus Sulfotelmatobacter sp. | reverse complement strand
CAATTGGGCGCTGGACTATTTCGACGTCATGGCCCAGGGCAACGACCGGCCGGGGCTGTGGCTGGTCAACGAAGGCGCCGGCGAGGTGAAGCTCAGCTTCGCGGCGCTGTCGGAGCGCTCCAACCAGGTCGCCAACCACTTCCGCAGCCTCGGCGTCAAGCGCGGCGACCGCATCCTGCTGATGCTCGGCAATATCGTGCCGCTCTGGGAATGCATGCTGGCGGCGATGAAGCTCGGTGCGGTGATCATTCCGGCGACGACGCTCTTGACCCACGACGACCTGGCCGACCGCTTCGCCCGCGGGCGGGTGCGCCATGTCATCGCCGGCGCCGAGGCGGCGGCGAAGTTCGCCGGCCTGCCCGGCGACTACGGCCGCATCGCGGTTGGCGGCGCGGCCGCGGGCTGGCAGCGCTATGAGGACGCCTACGACGCCTCGGCCACTTTCAAGGCCGATGGTGCCACCCGGGCGAGCGATCCGCTGCTGCTCTATTTCACCTCCGGCACCACCGCCAAGCCGAAGCTGGTGCTGCACAGCCACCAGAGCTATCCGGTCGGGCATCTTTCGACCATGTACTGGCTCGGCGTGCGGCCGGGCGACGTGCATCTGAATATTTCCTCGCCCGGCTGGGCCAAACATGCCTGGAGCTGCTTCTTCGCGCCCTGGAACGCCGGCGCCACCGTCTTCGTGGTCAATCAGCCGCGCTTCAACGCCCGGGCGCTGCTCGACATCATCGTGCGCTCGGGCGTCACCACCTTCTGCGCCCCACCGACCGTCTGGCGCATGCTGATCCAGGAAGATCTCGGCAATTGGCAGGTTGCCTTGAAGGAGGTGATCGGCGCCGGCGAGCCGCTCAATCCGGAAGTCATCGAGCGGGTCAAGGCCGCCTGGGGCCTCACCATCCGCGACGGCTTCGGCCAGACCGAAACCTCGGCCCAGATCGGCAATTCGCCGGGCCAGCCGGTCAAGCCCGGCTCCATGGGCCGGCCGCTGCCGGGGTTCCGCGTGCAGTTGCTGGATCAGGACGGCCACGAGCGGAGCGAGGGCGAGATCAGTCTGGCGCTGGCGCCGCGCCCCGTGGGCCTGATGCAGGGTTATCAGGACGAGGCCGGCAGCATCGTGCCGCTGGCGGGCGCCGCCTATCGCACCGGCGATGTCGCCATGAAGGACGCCGACGGCTATTTCACCTATGTCGGCCGGGCCGACGACGTGTTCAAGGCTTCCGACTACCGCATCAGCCCGTTCGAGCTGGAGAGCGTCCTGATCGAGCATCCGGCGGTGGCGGAGGCGGGCGTGGTGCCCTCGCCCGACCCGATGCGGCTGGCGGTGCCGAAGGCCTTCATCGCGCTCGCCGGCAACGCGACGCCCGACCGGGCCACGGCGCTTTCCATCTTCCAGCACGTGCGGGCGCATCTTTCGCCCTTCAAGCGCATCCGCCGCATCGAGTTCGTCGAGCTGCCGAAGACCATTTCCGGCAAGATCCGTCGTGTCGAGCTCCGCGTCAACGAAGCCGCCCAGCGCAGCGCCGACCGGCGCGGCGCCAACGAATTCTGGGAAGAGGATTTCGCCGAGCTGAAATAGCCGGCCGCGACAGCCATAGCAGGCAAGCTGAAGAGGGAGGCCCGGGTGCCGATGCCGAGCGAGATCGATGCCACCACGCCGAAATATCTGCGCGACAAATATGCCATCGTCGGCGTCGGCGAAACCACCTATACCCGCGGATCGGGCAAGACGACGCGGGCGCTCGGCACCTGGGCGGTGCGCAATGCCATCCTGGATGCCGGACTGAAGCCGGATGAAGTCGACGGCATGCTGTCCTACCAGTCCGGCGATTCCACCTTCGCGCCGTTCATCGCCGGCGATCTCGGCATGCGGCTCAATTTCTACATGGACGTCTTCGGCGGCGGTTCCTCGACCGAGGCGCTGGTCGGCATGGCCATGGGCCTGATGGAAGCCGGCATGTGCAAGGCGGTCGTCATCTTCCGCGCCATGAACGGCTTTTCCCAGGTGCGCATCGGCGGCACCGGGGCGCGCGCCGCGGTGCCGGTGTCGGGCGACATGCTGCATGGCCGCGCCTACGGCTGGCAGAGCGCCGGGCAGATGTTCAGCCCGACCTTTCTGCGCCACATGTACGACTATGGCACGCGGCCGGAACAGGTCGCCGCGGTCAAGGCGACCCACAGCGAGCATGCCTCGAACAATCCCAAGGCCTTCTACAAGGAACGCGTGACGGTCGCCGACGTGCTGGCCAGCCGCATCATCTGCAAGCCGCTGCACCTGCTCGATTGCTGCGTGGAAACCGACAACGGCACGGCCGTTGTCGTCACCTCGGCGGAGCGGGCCCGCGACCTGCGCCACACGCCGGCGCTCATCCGCGGCGTGGTCGGCCGCTGCAACAAGCCGCGGCTCGACATGCACTACCAGCACGGCCCGATCTCCACCGTCGCCGGTCATTATGCGCGCGAGATTCTCTGGCCCAATGCCGGCGTCGGGCCGGAGGACGTCGACATCACCGGTTCGTACGACGCCTTCACCTTCACCACCATGCTGCAGCTCGAGGATTACGGCTTCTGCAAAAAGGGCGAGGGCGGGGAGTATGTCAGCAACGGCACCATTCGCCTCGGCGGCAGGCGGCCGAACAATACCTCCGGCGGACACCTCTGCGAGGGCTATACCCACGGTCTCAACATGGTGATCGAGAACGTGCGGCAGTTGCGCCATGATGCCGACGATTCCTGTCCGGTCGGTGCGGACGGCAAGCGCCGACACACCTACGACTATCGCGAGGGCGGCTGCCGGCAGGTCGAGGATTGCGAGGTCAGCGCCAACCTGGGCTGGGCCAATCCCGGCACCGGCTCGGCCATGGTCATGCGGCGCGGTTGAGGAGAAGTACCATGGCGATCCAAGCGACCTATCTCGGCATGCCGCTCGACATCAACGACCTCGATGTCGAGAACCTGGCCTACTTCAAATATTGCGCGGCGCACGACTATCACCTGCAGGCTTGCGCCCAGTGCGGGCTGGTACGCTATCCGCCGACCACGGCCTGTCCCTGGTGCGCTCATCTCGAATCGCGCTGGCAGGCGGTCGAGGCGCGCGGCGCGGTGCATTCCTATACCGAGGTGCACCATGCCATCCAACCGGCCTTCAAGCAGCACGTGCCCTATATGGTGCTGCTGGTCGACCTCGATACGCAGAAGGGTAAGCCGAGCGAGCCCGAGGCGCTGCGCGTGCTGGGTAATCTGACGACGCCCGACGGCGTGCTGGCGCCGCCGGACATGGTGAAGAAAGTCGGCATCGGGACGCGCGTCCGCATGGTGTTCGCCGACGTGGCGCCCGGCCTTGCCATTCCGCTCTGGACCATCGACGAGGCGGCGGCCCAGCCGGCGAAGCCCTGGCGCTATCCGCAGGAGTGACGGCGCGCCCTGGCCGACCTACCTCAGGCCGCCGCGACGAGGAGCCGCTCGGCGGGGAAGCTCACGGTGACGGTGGTGCCGACGCCGCGCGCGCTGTCGACGGTCAGGGTGCCGCCATGCAGCTCCGCCAGGGAACGCGCCAGCGGCAGGCCGAGACCGGTCCCCTGGTTGCGGCGGGTGAAGCTGCTGTCCACCTGGCCGAACGGCTGCAGCGCGGTCGCCACATCCGCCGGACTCATGCCGATACCGGTGTCGGCCACCGAGATGCACAGCGCGCATCCTTCGCTGACGTGCGCGCTCACGGTCACCGATCCGCCGCGCAAGGTGAACTTGACCGCGTTGGTGAGCAGGTTGATCAGGATCTGCTTGCAGGCGCGCTCGTCGGCGCGGAACGCCGGCAGGTCGCCCGGCACCGTGGTGACCAGGTTGAGGCCGGCGGCGGTGGCCCGGTCGCGCAGCAACAGCAGGCAGTCCTTCACCAGGCGCGGCAGGAAGATGGCGCTCTCGTGCAGCTCGACCTTGCCCGCCTCGAGCTTGGACAGATCGAGAATGTCGTTGATGATCTGCAGCAAATGCTCGCCGCTGCTCTGGATGTCGCCGGCATATTCCACGTACTTCTTGGTGCCGCCGGGTCCGAACATCTGCTTCTTGATCATTTCGGAGAAGCCGATGATGGCGTTGAGCGGCGTGCGCAGCTCATGGCTCATGTTGGCGAGGAACTCGCTCTTGGCCCGGTTGGCCACCTCGGCCGCTTCCTTGCTTTGCGTGAGCTCGGCTTCGCGGCGGCGGCTCTCCGTGCTGTCGCGGCCGACGCATAGCATCAGGTTCTGCGAGCCGCAGCGCACCAGTTGGATCGAGGTCTCGAAATGCCGCTCGTCGCCGCTCGGCGTCGTCACGACGAAATCATCGTCCTGCACCATGCCGCCGGCGAGCAACGTCTGCACCACGTGGTC
>DATKQA010000686.1:0-9506 GCA_035523835.1 Candidatus Sulfotelmatobacter sp. | reverse complement strand
GTGCCGGCGCGCTCGGCCCGCAGGCTCGGCAGCATCACCGCCATGATGGCATCGAAATGTTCGAGCACCTTGAGCAGGGTCGCGTCGAAGCGGCCGGAGCGATACCAGTCGGTCGAGCTCTGGAACTCGTAGTCGAAGCCGAAAGCATCCAGGAACGAGCGCAGCATCGCGTTGTTGTGATGGCCGAAGCTCTGGTACTTGCCGAAAGGATCGGGAATCGCGGTGAGCGGCTTGCCGAGGTGCCGGCGCAGCATGTCCTGGTTCGGCACGTTGTCCGGCACCTTGCGCAGGCCGTCCATGTCGTCGGAGAAGCAGAAGAGCCGCGTCGGCAGGTCGGAAAGCTGCTGGAAGGCGTGCCGCACCATGGTGGTGCGCACGACCTCGCCGAAGGTGCCGATATGCGGCAGGCCGGACGGGCCGTAGCCGGTCTCGAACAGGACATGGTCCTTGCCGGCGGTCGCGCGCGCCGCGCGCTCGACCAGCTTCTGGGCTTCCTGAAACGGCCAGGCGTTGCTGGCCAGGGCCAAGTCGGCATCCGGTGACATAGCGGCGGACCCTATGGAAATCCGCCGCCAGGGTCAATCGCGCCGGTGCCGCCAGTTGCCGCCCGATGCGGCCTTCTATATTGGACAGTCATGTCCGCCGCGCCGATTTCGCCCGTCATTCGCCTGCCCGAGGCAGCGGCCCTGGTCGCCGGGCCGAAGGACGCGGTCTGGCTCGGCGCCGACGGCGAGATCGAGAGCCTGAGCCTGACCGAGGCCGCCGCCCGCGCCGGCGCCGGCCGGCCGTTCGTCTGCTATGCGCCGGCGGTCGCCGCCCGCCTCGGCCTGCCGCGGCTTGCCGCGCACGATCTGCTGGAACTCTTCGCCTTCGTGCGGCCGGCGCGCTTCGTGCTGCCGACGCCGAACGGCCTTGCCGACGCGCTCGGCCTGGCGCGGCCCGCCGATCGCACCGATGCCGCCCTGCTGTTCCGGCGCGCCGCCACCTTGCTGCTCGGCGAACTGGCCGCGCTCGAGCCGGCGGCGCGGCTGGAGGCGGCGGCGATCGCCGCGACGATGGCGAAGGGCGGCTGGTCCTGGTCGGCCGCGGTGCTGGCGGCGCTCGGCGAGCCGGCACCGCGCATCGGCGGCCACGGCGGCCTCGACGTATGGAACCGGCTCGGCGAATGGAGCGAGCATGCGCCGCCGACGCCGCCCGACGACGTGCCGGTGGCGCCGGCGGAGGCGCGCGCGCGGCTCGGCGCGCTGCTCGGCACGCGGGCGGAGGCGCGGCCGGCGCAGGCCGACTATGCCGCGGCGGCGAGCGCCGCCTTCGCGCCGCGCGACCATGCCGGCGCGCCCAACCTGGTGCTGGCCGAGGCCGGCACCGGCATCGGCAAGACGCTCGGCTATATCGCCCCGGCGAGCCTGTGGGCGGAGAAGAACGGCGCGCCGGTGTGGATATCGACCTTCACGAAAAATCTGCAGCGCCAGATCGACCAGGAGCTCGACCGGCTCTATCCCGATCCCGCCGTCAAGGCGAACAAGGCGGTGGTGCGCAAGGGCCGCGAGAACTATCTCTGCCTGCTGAACCTGGAGGAGGCGGCGCAGGGCGGCGCCATGCGGCCGCAGGATGCGATCGCGCTCGGCCTGATGGCGCGCTGGGCGCGCGCCACCCGCGACGGCGACATGATGGGCGGCGATTTTCCCGCCTGGCTGGTCGGCCTGCTCGGCAGCGCCCGCACGCTCGGCCTGACCGACCGGCGCGGCGAATGCATCTATGCCGCCTGTCCGCACTATCGCCGCTGCTATATCGAGCGGGCGATCCGCAAGTCGCGCCGCGCCGACATCGTCATCGCCAACCATGCGCTGGTGATGCTGCAGGCCGCCTTCGCCGACGATCCGCGCGACCTGCCGGCGCGCTACGTGTTCGACGAGGCGCACCACCTGTTCGATGCCGCCGACAATGCCTTCTCCGCGCATCTCAGCGGCGCCGAGGGCAGCGAGCTGCGCCGCTGGCTGCGCGGCGGCGAGGGCGGACGGCGGAGCCGCGCCCGCGGGCTGGAGCGGCGCATCGGCGACCTGGTGGCCGAGGACGAAGCGGCCACCGCCGCCATGCAGGCGGTGCTCGAAGCCGCCACGGCGCTGCCGGCGGACGGCTGGCTCGCCCGCATCGCCGAGGGTGCGCCGCGCGGTCCCGCCGAAGCCTTCCTTGCCCGCGTGCGCCAGCAGGTGCTGGCCCGCGCCAGGAACGACGAGGGCGCCTACAGCCTGGAGACGACCACGGCCGAACCGGTCGAGGGCCTGCTGGCGGCGGCCGAGCATCTGCTGCGCGCCATGGAGCGGCTGGTCGCGCCGATGCAGGCGCTGGTGCGGCGCATCGGCGAGCGGCTCGACAAAGAGGCCGCCGAGCTCGACAGCGCAAGCCGCATCCGCATCGAGGCCGCCATCCGCAGCATCGGCCGCCGCCAGCGCATCGCCGCCGCCTGGGCCGGCATGCTGAAGGACATCCTGGCCGGCGAGGTGCCGGAGCAGTTCATCGACTGGTTCTCGGTCGAGCGCAGCGACGGGCGCGAGGCGGATGTCGGCTTCCATCGCCACTGGATCGATCCGACGCGGCCCTTCGCCGCGGCGGTGCTGGCGCCGGCGCACGGCGCGCTGATCACCTCGGCGACCCTGCGCGACCGCACCGTGGATGCCGACGACGACGTGCTGTGGCAGGCGGCGGAAGTGCGCACCGGCGCCGCGCACCTGCCGCTGCCGGCGCGCCGCAGCGGCCTGCCCTCGCCCTTCGACTATGCCGGGCGCACCCGCATCATCGTGGTGACCGACGTGCGCCGCGACGATGCGCCGCAGGTCGCAGCCGCCTATCGCGAACTGTTCCTCGCCGCCGGCGGCGGCGCGCTCGGCCTGTTCACCGCCATCTCGCGCCTGCGCGCGGTGCACCGGCACATTGCCGCGCCGCTCGACGAAGCCGGCATCCCGCTGCTGGCGCAGCACGTGGACGCCATCGACACGCCGACCCTGATCGACATCTTCCGCGCCGAGACCGACGCCTGCCTGCTCGGCACCGACGCGGTGCGCGACGGCGTCGACGTGCCCGGCCGTTCGCTGCGCCTGATCGTGTTCGACCGCGTGCCCTGGCCGCGCCCCGACATCCTGCATCGCGACCGGCGCAACACCTTCGGCAAGCAAGCCTATGACGACATGCTGACGCGGCTGCGGCTGAAGCAGGCCTACGGCCGGCTGCTGCGCCGCGCCGACGACGCCGGCGTCTTCGTCATGCTCGACGCCATGCTGCCGAGCCGGCTGCTCTCGGCCTTTCCGCCCGATGTCGCCGTGCGCCGCATCGGCCTTGCCGAGGCGGTGGCGGAAGTGCACGCCTTCTTCAACGGGCCGCTGTTCGCGCCGAGCGGCTTGCCCGGCGCCTGATCGTCTCTTAAGGTCACGCGAAATCGCAGGAGTTCCGCATGAGCGCCGATATCGACCACAAGACCGCGCTGATCTACACCATGGTGCTGGTTTCCGCCGCCGATGCCGAGATGACCGATCGCGAGTTGCACACCATCGGCGAGCTGGTCCGCACACTGCCGGTATTCAGCGATTTCCCGCCCGACCGGCTGACGCACACGGCGGCGGATTGCGCGCGCCAGCTCGGCCAGGAAGGCGGTCTCGACCGGATCTTGGCGCAGATCAGGAAGGCGCTGCCGGCGAAGCTGCGCGAAACCGCCTATGCGGTGGCCTGCGAGGTTGCGGCGGCCGACCTCGATCCGCACCAGGAAGCGCTTCGCCTCTTGGAGATGCTGCGCGACAAGCTCGGCCTCGACCGGCTGGTCGCCGCGGCCATCGAGCGCGGCGTGCGGGCGCGCTATTTGACCGCCTGACCGGCTGCGACGCCGCCGGCGAATGCCGGAAAATCAAAGGGGCGCCGCCGGCGCCCCTTTTTGCATCGGCCCGACAGGCCTCAGCGGTTCGGCTGCGGCGTCACCCGCAGATAGGGCTTCAGCGTTTTGAAGCCCTTCGGGAAGCGCTGCTTCAGCTCTGCCGGATCCTGCAGCGCCGGGACGATGATCACGTCGTCGCCGTCCTTCCAGTTCACCGGTGTCGCCACCTTGTGGTTGTCGGTGAGCTGCAACGAGTCGATGACGCGCAGAATCTCGGCGAAGTTGCGGCCGGTGCTGGCCGGGTAGGTGATGGTCAGCCGCACCTTCTTGTTGGGGTCGATGACGAACACCGAACGCACGGTGAGCGTGTCGTTGGCGTTCGGATGGATCATGCCGTAGAGGTTCGACACCTTGCGGTCGGGATCGCCGATCATCGGGAAATTGACGGCGGTGCCCTGGGTTTCCGCGATGTCGCCTTCCCACTTCTTGTGCGAATCGACGGGATCGACGCTCAGCCCGATCACCTTGACGCCACGCTTGTCGAACTCCGGCTTGATCTTGGCGACATAGCCGAGTTCGGTGGTGCAGACCGGGGTGAAATCCTTGGGATGCGAAAACAGCACGCCCCAGCTATTGCCGAGCCACTGGTGGAAGCTGATCGGGCCGTTGGTCGTCTCCGCCGTGAAGTCCGGCGCGACGTCGCCGAGCTGCAATGCCATAGCGCTGCCTCCTTGGTGTCTGCGAATGCAGCGAGGATATATCGCGCGGCCGATCGCTTGGCAATGTCTTTCACAAACAAGGTGAAAGGGTTTCTCTATAGTACAAATTTACTTGTGAAATATCAGTCGCCGTGATGTTCCGCCGTGGCGCGCGCGCCCCAGAACGGGGCGGCATGGGCGAAGTGGCGCCAGACATCGTCGAAATGGCGGCGCTGCTCCTCGACGCGGCCGGCCAGCCAGCCGAGCACCAGCGCCTCGGCCCGCATCGTGACGGCATCGTCGTCGACGCCGAGTTCGGCCAGGCGCAGGCGGCCGGCCGCCGCATCATTGATGCCGCCGAGCGAATCCTGCAGCGCGGCGACGGCGGCGATATATTCCTTCACCGCCTTGCGCGGATAGAAGCGGCGGAAGAAATCGGCGGTGTAGCGCATCTTCTTGGCCCGGATGCGAAGCTCGTGCAGTTCGGGCAAGGTCAGGTCGCGGTGCTTGCCGCCCTTTTTGCGCAGCTTGCGGTGGCGCCGGCGCAGCACGGCGGCGGCGAAGTCCGCCACCGGCGTGCACAGCAGCGCCGCCTCGGCTTCCGGCATGATCGCGTTCCAGTCGCTCGCCACCAGCCAGGCCGCCAGCTTCAGCTTCAGCTCGGTATAGCGCGGCGAGCCGATCGCGGCGCGCGCCTGCTCGTAGGCCGCCTCGCGCCGCGTCGCGGCGCGCTCGTCGAGCACCGCCGGCCCGCTTTCCTCCGGCAGGCTCTGCCGGATCGGCGCCAAGGTCTCGGCGCGGAACACGTCCCAGTCGCGCGCCGGCCCGAGTTCCGGCCCGAGCCAGCGCAGCTCGGTCTCCAGATCGCTCGCCGCCTGGCGCGGCAGCGCGGCGCGGAAGGTGGAGAAGGCGGAGCGCAGGCGGCGCAGCGCCACGCGCATCTGGTGGATGCCCTCGGGGTCGGTGCCGACGCAGGCGCTCTGCTCGTTCGCCTCGAGATGCGCCAGGCAATTGCGGGCGATGGCCTTGAAGGCCGCCTCCGTCGTCATCTCCGGCTGCAGCTCCAGCGCAGCGGATTTGCTCGGCTCCGGCTGGCGGCCGGCGATCATGTCGTAGCCGCGGCTCGACTTGGAGCGGTTGCCGAGCTGGAAGGGAATGTCGCCGTGCAGCTTGGTGGCGAGATCGAACATGCTTTCCGGCTCGCCCGAAACCAGTTCCATCTCGGCCTCGCAGATCGGCGCGCTGAGCCCGTCGGCCTTGACCTCGCCCTGGTCGAGCGCGAGCGCCACCTCGCTGCCGTCGGGCAGCTTCAAGGTCCAGGCGGTGCGCTTCACGTCGGTGGCGAAGATCGGCGCCAGGCGGCGCCGGCCGTGACGAATGTCCTCCAGCACTTCGGAAACCTTCGGATCGGCCACCTGATCGAGCACCGGCTGGTCGCCGATCAGCTCGCGCTCCCATTCGTCGCGATTGGTATGGCCGGCGACGCCGCCGTTCTGCGCCTTCAGGGTCTGGATGCGCTTGGCGCCGACCTGGCGCACGCGCAAGGCCAGGTTGCGCTTGAACAGCTTGTGATCCGGCGTGTCGTAATAGACGCTCACCAGGTGATGCGTGCTGCCGCGGCCGTGCTTGAGACCCTTGAGCAGGGGATGGCGCCGCAGGCGAGACAGCAGCGGCGGCGTCATGACGAGTTTGATCTCGCTTTCCGTCGGCATCGGCCCGCTTTTATTCAGCCGTTGATGGATGCGATCAGGCCATGCGGCCTGCCGGTCCCCCTGTTCGCGGCGCCATGCTAGCGGGCCGCGCCCGGCTTGACAAACGGCGTCATGCTGCCGGCGGAACTAGAGGTTCAGCCCCTTTATATAGTCGGCAAGCTGGCTCGCGGCCACATCCTGTGCGTGCCGTGCGTTATCCACATCTGTGGATAACTTCGCCAGCCGATCTTCCTGCGCATCCAGCATCTTCAGGTAGCGCTTTTCCGCGTCGCTGCCCTTCGGCACCACGCCGAGGTTCTGGCGCACCCGCCCCTGGTCGGCCACGACATCGCGCCGCGCCTGCTGCAAGTCCGCCACCTGCCGCTGCTCGGCCACCAGCCCGGCCGAGAGCGCGCGCAGTCGCTCCAGCGCCTGGCGCTGCGCCGCGTTCAAGGCGGTGGACGAGAGGTAATAGCCGATCTGCTGCGCCGACAGGCTGGCCAGTTCGACGCGCTGGCTGATCGGGCGCTCCAGGGTCACGCTGAAGCGCTGCGTCTCGCCGCCGGCGATGTCGCGCGGCAGCCGCCAGGCATTGGCGGTGAAGTCGGCGCCCTTCGCATCCGCCGGAGCCAGGCTCCAGTCGCCGCCGGGGCGCGGCACTTCGATGAGCAGGTGGCGCGGCTCATGCGCCGGCGCGGCGATCACATAATCGGTGCGCTGCTGTTCGGCCGAGGCGATTTCCAGCACGCCGTCGGCCAGGCGCGCCTTGGTCATGCGCTCAGTCGAATTGACGCGACGATCGATCTGGATTTTGCGGTCGACGGCGAAGCTCAACAGGCGATGCTCGCCCACCGGCACGGCAGAGAGACGCGCGTCGCCGAGATAGTCGGTGCGGCCGTCGCCGCCCTGTTCGTAGAGCGTCACGACGCCGGGCGGCAGCGCGGCATCGCCGTCGTTGCTCATCTCGACCGCCGCCAGCGGATGCGTCGCCTCGACCGCCGGCTGGTAGAGCGACAGGCGCCGCGCCGGCACCGCGCGCAGCACGATCGGCGCCAGCATGGTGGCGCCGTTTTTCAAGGTGACCGGTTGCGGCAGCCGGAAGCTCACCTGCGTCGCCACATCGGCGGCCTCCGCCGGCGTGAGTTCCGCCGGACGCGTCGGCGCCGGCGCCGCGCCCGGGGCAGCACCGCCCACGACAGAGTTGGTGGCAAAGCGCATCCGCTGCGGCGGCTGGGAATTGGTCGCGCCCCGCTTGCGCTCCATCATCGCGGCGATGGCGCCGCTGTCGGCCGGCGGCAGGACGCGGCCGATCACCTCGACCGGCACTTCCGGCCGCTTGACGTAATAGGTCTCGTAGAGCGCCTGGCGGAAGGTGGTGGGATCGCCGGAGACGAGGCTGAGCTCGACACCGTTCCAATCGCTGCCGGAGCGGTTCTCCACCACCGCCCAGCCCTGCAGCGCCGCCGTCTTGGCCTCGCCCGGCGCCAGGGTCAGGCGATAGCTCGCCTTCCAGAGCGGCACCTCGGCCAGATAGGCGACACGCACCAGCCGGCGGCCGCTGCCGGTGAGGCGCAGGTCGAGCGTGCGGCGATCCTTGTCGGCATCGGCGGCTTCGGCGGCGAGCGCCGCCGAAATCTCGGCATCGAGCTTGGGATCGCTGAAGCGGACCGCTTCGGCGCTTTCCAGCACCACCGACTGCAGCCCGTCCGCCGTCATGATGCTCAGGCGATGCTGCACCGGCGCGTTGAGATTGCCCGCGAGCGTCGTCACCTCGGGCGTCACCGCGACGATGCGGCCCTTGAGCTGCTTGGCGCCGCCGACGCTCACCTCGGCGCCGCGCAGCGCATTCAGCAGCGCCGCCGGATCGGCCAGGGCCTGCTGGTCGAACGGCAGTTCGCGGAAGGCGTCGGCGAGCGGCTGGTCGCCGGGCAGTTCGACGGTGCCGATGCCGCCCTTGTCGTCATAGACGACGAGGCTTTTCAGGATGTCGTCGACCTGGTCGCGCCGCACGGTCAGGGCGAGGTCGCCCGGGCCGTCCACGCTCGCCGCATATTCGAAATAGCCGACCCCGCCGGTGGAGAGCAGCACCCGCTTCAGCGCGAGGTCGGCGGCCGCGGCGTCGGCGGCGCCGGCCAGGCCGAGGATTGCCGATGTCAGCAGGACGAAAGCGACGTGTCTGACCGGCATGGCAAACTCCCTGGACGGCGATCGGCGGCGCGCATCATGCGCGGTGATTTCCGGCGGATTTGCGACGGCGGGGCGGCGTCAAATGGGCAGCATGCCGCCGCCGCCCGGCAAGGGCCGCGGCATGGTCTCCAGCTTTGTCATGGCGTGACGATAGCCGAGCTCGACCGCCCGGTCGAAGGCCTTCCAGTTCAACAGATCGATCGATTCCATGGACGGCTGCAGCAGAAGGTCGGTTTCGTTGCGCAGCGCCGCCGCGGCGGCGTCGCTGTTCACCGTGCCGGCGCGCCAGAGAATTTGCAGGATGCCGGGCACCTCCTTGCCGCCGCGCGGCAGCATCAGGCGCCAGAGCGGCGGCAGGTCGGCGCCCTCGCTCTTGGCGGTGAAGGCATGGTCGGAAACCACGTCGACGCCGATCACCAGGCCGCGGCCGATGTCGCGCATGAAATCGACCGGAAGGTTGTTGATGACGCCGCCGTCGACATGCACGTCGCCGCCGTCGAACACCGGCGCCAGCACGCCGGGGATCGCCACGGAGGCGCGCAGCCAGCGCCACAGCGGCCCGCCGCGATGCGCCGCCGCCACGCCGCGGGTGAGATTGGCGGTGACGCAGAAGTAGGGCAGCCAGAGATCCTCGATGGCGATATCGCCGAAGGCTTCGCGCAGCAGGCGGGAGACCTTGCGGCCGCCGACCAGCGACACCAGCGGCACGGTGTAGTCGCTGAGCGGATTGGTCTCGACGAAGGCGCGGCGGAAGGCGGTGCGCAAGGTCGGCTCGTCCCAGTCGTGCGCGACGCCGGCGCCAATGATGGCGCCCATGCTGTTGCCGCCCACCAGGTCGATCGGCATGCCGACCTCGCGCAGCGCCTTGACCACGCCGAGATGGGCGAAGCCGCGGGCGCCGCCGCCGGAGAACACCAGGCCGACGCCGCGGCCGGTAAGAATGCGCGCCAGCCGCTGCATGTCGGCCGCGCCGCGCAGGTGATGATGCAAGGTGAAGGCATGCTGCGCCAGCCAGCGCGCCGTATCTCTCGGCTTGCTGCTGTCGTGCAGCAGCACCAGGTCGAGCCG
>DATKQA010000685.1:0-4364 GCA_035523835.1 Candidatus Sulfotelmatobacter sp. | reverse complement strand
GGCGCTGTCGCTGTTGATTTCGTGGCTGGTGGCGGTGCTGTTCACCCCCTACATCGGCTACAAGCTCCTGCCGCAGCCGAAGCCGCATGCTGGCGGCCACGACGTCTACGACACGCCGACCTATCGCCGGCTCCGCGCGCTGATCGAAGCGGTGGTGCGGGCGCGCTGGGTGACCATCGGCATCACGCTCGCGGCCTTCGTCGCCGCGCTGGTCGGCTTCCGTTTCGTGCAGCAGCAGTTCTTTCCGAGCGCCAACCGGCCCGAGCTGCTGGTCGACATGACTTTGCCGGAAGGCGCCTCCTTTGCCGCCACGGCAGCCGAAGTCAAGCGCATGGAAGGCATCCTCGGCCAGGACAGGAACGTCGACTACTGGGTCGCCTATGTCGGCGGCGGCAGTCCGCGCTTCTACCTGCCGCTCGACCAGCAATTGCAGAACGCCAACTTCGCCCAGTTCGTGGTCATGACCAAGGGCCTGGACGAGCGCGAGGCGGTGAAGCGCGGCTTGGAGGCGCGCGCCGAGCGCGACTTCCCCGGCCTCCGGCTTCGCGTCGGCCGGCTCGAGAACGGCCCGCCGGTCGGCTATCCCGTGCAGTTCCGCGTCATGGGCAGCGACCCCCAGGTGATCCGCGACATCGCCTACAAGGTGCGCGACGTCATGCGCGCCAACCCCAACATCGCCGACGTGAACCTCGACTGGAACGAGCTCGCCAAGCGCGTCCGCCTCGATGTCGACCTCAACAAGGCGCGCGCGCTCGGCGTTTCCAAGCAGGATATCGCCAATGCTGTGCAGCTTTTGCTGACCGGCCTGCCGGTGACGCAGTACCGCGAGGGCATCGAGCTGATCAACGTCGTGCTGCGCGCGCCGGCGAGCGAGCGGCTCGACCTCGCCCACCTCGGCGACCTCAATATCGCCACCGGCAGCGGCGGTGCCATTCCGCTGAGCCAGATCGCCACGCCGCGCTACGAGCTGGAAGAGGGCATCCTGTGGCGGCGCAGCCGGCAGACCACCATGATCGTGCGCGGCGACATCCGCGACGGCATGCAGGCGCCGGTGGTGAGCCGCCAGATCGATCCCGTGCTCGACCGCATCCGGGCCACGATGCCCGACGGCTATCGCATCGAGATGGCCGGCGCGATCGAGGAAAGCGCCAAGGGCAACGATTCCATCGCCAAGGTGATGCCGCTGATGATCTTCATCATGCTGGTCACCCTGATGCTGCAACTGCAGAGCTTCTCGCGCGTGGCGCTGGTGCTGCTGACGGCGCCGCTCGGCCTGATCGGCGTCACCGCCTTCCTGCTCCTGTTCGGTCTGCCCTTCGGCTTCGTCGCCCTGCTCGGCGTCATCGCGCTGGCCGGCATCATCATGCGCAATTCGGTCATCCTGGTCGATCAGATCGACCAGGACATCGCCGCCGGCCGCACACCGTGGGAGGCGGTGATCGGCGCCACCGTGCGCCGCACGCGGCCGATCCTGCTGACCGCGGCGGCGGCGATCCTCGGCATGATTCCGTTGGTGCCGAGCATCTTCTGGGGGCCGATGGCGGTCGCCATCATGGGCGGCCTGGCGGTCGCCACCCTCCTGACGCTCCTGTTCCTGCCGGCGCTCTATGCCGCCTGGTTCCGGGTCAAGGCGCCGGCCGCGGCCCTCGCCGTCCCTGCCGTCGCGGCGCTCCAGCCGGGCGAATAGCAGCGCGGCCGGGGCCGGTTGCCACCCCGCACCCGGCAATGCTATGCCTGCCCGGTATTGCCGGGGAGGAAACGGCGGCATGAACGAGGATTATGTCGGCACCATGCCGGTGCAGGAGCGGCACCGTTTCGATATCGCCGCCCTTGCCGCCTACATGCGCGAGCATGTGGCGGGCTTCTCCGGCACGCTCGCCGTCGAGCAGTTCAAGGGCGGCCAGTCCAACCCGACCTTTCGCCTGAGCGCCGGCGGCAAGCGCTACGTGCTGCGCCGCAAACCGCCCGGCAAGCTGCTGCCCTCGGCCCATGCGGTCGACCGCGAATACAAGGTGATATCGGCGCTGCGCGACACCGGCGTGCCGGTTGCCCGCACCTATGCGCTCTGCGAGGACCCGGCCGTCATCGGCACGGCCTTCTACATCATGGATTGCGTCGAGGGGCGCGTGTTGTGGGACCAGTCGCTGCCCGGCCTCTCGCGCGAGGCGCGCGCCGCCCACTATGACGAGATGAACCGCGTGCTGGCGGCCTTGCACCAGGTCGACTATGTCAAGGTCGGCCTCGCCGACTTCGGCAAACCGAACGACTATCTGGCGCGGCAGATCGCGCGCTGGACCAAGCAGTACAAGGCCTCGGAGACCGAACGGATCGAGGCCATGGAGAAGCTCATCGAGTGGCTGCCGGCGCATATTCCGGCCGGCGACGAGACGACGATCGTGCACGGCGACTATCGCCTCGACAACATGATCTTTCATCCGAGCGAGCCGCGCGTGCTCGCCGTGCTCGACTGGGAGCTCTCGACGCTCGGTCATCCGCTCGCCGATTTCGCCTATCACTGCATGAGCTGGCGCCTCGGCGGCAGGGAATATCGCGGCCTGGCCGATCTCGATCTGCCGGCGCTCGGCATTCCGACCGAGGCGGAATATGTCGCCGCCTATTGCCGGCGCACCGGCCGGAAGGCGATTCCCCACTGGGACTTCTACATGGCCTACAACATGTTCCGCCTCGCCGGCATCCTGCAGGGCATCATGGGCCGGGTGGTCGACGGCACCGCCTCCAATGCCAGCGCGCGGGCGCAGGGCGAGCGGGCGCGGCCGATGGCGGAGGCGGGCTGGCGCCAAGTGGAAAAACTCATCGCCGAGGGCGGGCGCTGATGGGCGCGGCGCCCGAAACCATTCCGGTGCGCGAGGCGCATCGCTTCGACGAGGCGGCGCTGGCGCGCTACCTCGCCGAGCATATGGCCGACTTCAAGGGTCCGCTCGCCGTGCGCCAGTTCCAGGGCGGGCAGTCGAACCCGACCTTCCATCTCGCTACACCGCGCCGCGAATATGTGCTGCGCAAGAAGCCGCCGGGCAAGCTGCTGCCCTCGGCGCATGCGGTCGACCGCGAATACCGCGCCATCGCCGCCCTGGCACCGAAGAACGTGCCGGTGGCGAAGCCGTTCCTGCTCTGCGAGGACGCAAGCGTGATCGGCACCGCCTTCTATGTCATGGACTATGTGCGCGGCCGCGTGTTCCGCGACGTGCTGCTGCCGGGCCTCGCAGCCGACGAGCGCCGCGCGATCTATGACGCCATGAACGCCGCCATGGCGCAATTGCACCAGGTGGATTGGCAGGCGGCCGGCCTCGCCAGCTTCGGCAAGCCCGGCAACTACTATCAGCGGCAGATCGCCCGCTGGACGCAGCAGTACGAGGCCGCCAAGACCGAGCAGATCGACGCCATGGACGCGCTCGCCCGCTGGTTGCCGGCGAACATTCCCGCCGACGACGCGACCACCGTCGTGCACGGCGACTTCCGCCTGGAGAACATGATCTTTCATGCCAGCGAGCCGAAGGTGCTGGCCATCATCGACTGGGAGCTGTCCACGCTCGGCCATCCGCTGGCCGATCTCGCCTACAATTGCATGCCCTATCTCGCCACCGCGCCGGGCCGCGGACCGTTGGAGGACATCGATCCGGCGCTTGGCATTCCAAGCCAGGCGGACTATGTCGCCGCCTATTGCCGGCGCACCGACCGGCCCGGCATCCCCGACTGGAACTTCTACGTCGCCTTCTCGCTCTTCCGCTCGGCCGGCATCGTGCAGGGCGTCTACAAGCGCGGTCTCGACGGCAATGCCAGCAACGCCACCGCGACCCAGTTCGGCGAGGTGGCGCGCCAGCAGTCGGAATATGCCTGGCGGCTGGTGCAGCGCGGCTGAGCCCGCGCTTGGCCACGCCGCCGCCGCTGCGAAACTCTGCCGGATCTATCCGCCGGCCAGACCCTTGAGCGCCTGGCCCAGGATTTCCGCCGAGCGGGCGGCGACCAGGTCCTTCCAATCGTCCTGGTCGGGATAGAAGGCGGCGCGGATTTCCTTCTTGAGCGCCTCGCCCTTCGGCGAATTGAGCTCGCCATAGGCATGCAGCCAGCCGTCGCCGGCGATGGCAGCCAGCACGCGCGAGCCGGGATAGGTGCCGAATTCGAGCGAGACGCAGGAAACCAGCGCGCGGGGCAATTGCGCCATCAGGCCGTTGCCGGTCTTGCCGCTGTTGACCGGCGCTGCCGCCGTGCCGGCATGCGGCGAGGTCAGGCCCGATCCGTACCAGCGTGCCGCCGCGGCATAGGCGGGCGTGCCCGGCGCGTGATAGCAGATGGCCTCGCCGTGGCCATAGGGGCCGAGGCCGGTGTGGAAATCGATATAGGCGACG
>DATKQA010000684.1:0-4306 GCA_035523835.1 Candidatus Sulfotelmatobacter sp. | reverse complement strand
GCCGTCGGGATACTGGTGGTGCGGACCGATCATCGCCGCCACCAGGTCGGCCGGATCGCGGCTGATGCGCGCCATGTCGCTTGAGCCGTCGAGACGAAAGCCGTCGGCGCCTTCGACCGACAGCGTCACGGTCGCGCGGCGCACGTCGGCGAGCGAAAAGCCGGCATCGAACAGCCGGACGAACGGCCCGATCGCCGCGGAGGCGTTGTTGTCCTTGGCCTTGCCGAGCAGCAGCGCGCTCCTTCCTTCCACGTCGCGCAGGTTCACGTCGTTGCCGAGCGTCGCGCCGACAATGCTTCCGCCGGCGTTGACGGCGAGCACCACTTCCGGCTCGGGGTTGTTCCAGGTGGAGGCAGGGTGAATGCCGATTTCGGCGCCGAGGCCGACCGCGGCCAGCGGCGGGCATTTGGTGAAGACTTCCGCATCGGGCCCGATGCCGACCTCGAGATATTGCGACCAGGCGCCGCGCGCCACCAGCACCTCCTTGATCCGCGTCGCCGCTTCCGAGCCGGGCTTCAGCGCCGCGAGGTCGGTGCCGATGATGGCGGAAATCGACTGGCGGATGCCTTCGGCCTTGGCGGCATCGCCGCGCGCCTGCTCCTCGATCACCCGCTCGAGCAGGCTGGTCGCGAAGGTGACGCCGGCGGCCTTCACGGCCTGCAGATCGCAGGGGGCGAGCAGGTAGGGCAATGCCGGGTCGCGTGCTTCGGCGGCGCTGTTGGCGAGGATGGAGGCGAGGTCGCCGAGCCTCTCGCCCGGCGTGCCGCGCACGCGACCAACCGCATCCGCCGTATTCAACAGCTCCGACATGGTCGGCGCCGAGGCGGAAATGTCCCAGAGTCCGTCGGACCGCACGGCCACCAGGGCCGGCCCCGGCGGCTCGCCGGGGAGCCAGGCGCGACCGACCAGGGTGCCCTTCGTGCCGTCCTCGGGCAGGCAGATTTCAGGCGTGAGTTTCATGGCGCCGCGTCCTCCCGCTTCATCCTGCCAGCAGACGCGGCAGGAACGCCACTGCGGCGGTGACCGTCGCGCCCGGCGCCAGCATGAGCGTGCCGGTGTCGGCGGTGCCGCGTTCCGCGAGGGCAAAGCCGTTGTTGCAATGGCTCACCGGTTCCGCGCAGAGATAGTCGCGGCCGGCCGGCGTATAGACCACGAGGTGACCAAGCGGCGCCGTGGCCGTCATCCGTAGGGCGAGGTTTCGGTCGGGCCAGAGTATCTCGGCGAGGCCGGTCCAGCCGCCGAAGCAATTGTCGAGCAGGAGATCGTCGGCCCGGCGCGGCGGATCGAGGCGCCAGCCGGCGGGCACGGCGATCCGCTGCCGCGGCAGCATGTCCGGGCCGTTCTCCCATACGGTTTCGGCGCCGGCGCGGATCAGCGTTCCCGGCGTGCGGTGGAAATAGGGATGCAGGCCGAAGCCGCCCGGCGCCGGCCGCCCGGCATGGTTGGTCAGGGTGAGCTCGACGAGGAGCCCGTCGTCGGTCAGGCGGAAAGACTGCAGCGCCGCATAGGCCAGCGGCCAGCCGTGGCGGCCATCGTGCCGATGCGACAGCACGGCGGCGTCATTGCCGGCGCTCGCCACCTTCCAGGGCCTGAGCCAGCTTTCGCCGTGGATCGGCAGCGGAAAGGTCGGCTGGTTTGGCTGCAGGCCCATCCAGCCGAGCTCGATCCGGTTGGAATAGGGAAACAGCGGGAAGCAGCCCATGCCGCGCGCGTCGGCGTCGGCAATGCTTTCCGGTGCGGCCGGCCGGAACATCGGCAGGATGTCCCCGCCGCGCTTGAAATCGAAACGCGCGACGCTGCCGCCCGCCGCCGGCGCCAATTCCACCTGCCAAGGGCCATGGGCGAGACGGATCAGCCCGCTCGAACTGCGACGGGACGAATCCATGGAGACCGGCCGGTTTGTCGATCGGGATGCGCTCGCCGACAGCCTCGCCCGGCGCCGATCTGCCGATCATGGGCGTTGCAATCGCACGCGTCCCGCGGCCTGGCGTGGGAATGCGGATCCGGGCCCGGCCAGTCCGATGCGTTTGACGAGCGCATGGCTTATGCTCGTCCAGCCCGGCGCCCCTGGCAAGGGCCTCACGGCGGGAGAGTGCGATGGCCTCCGACAAGGCAAAGGGCCTCAGGCGCGGCCTGACCAACTACGGTGACGCGGCCTTCAATGCCTATCTCCGGCGTTCCTTCGCCGCCTCCATGGGCTATTCCCAGGCCATGCTGGACAAGCCGGTCGTCGGCATCGCCAGCTCGACCAGCGATCTCAACAATTGTCACCGGCATTTTCCCGAGCTGATCGCGGCGGTGAAGCGCGGCGTGCTCGCCGCCGGCGGCCTGCCGCTGGAATTTCCCACCATCTCGCTCGGCGAAGCCTTCCTCAGCCCGAGCAGCATGATGTTCCGCAATCTCATGGCCATGGACGTCGAGGAGATGATCCGTGCCCAGCCGCTCGATGCGGTGGTGCTGGTCGGCGGCTGCGACAAGACCGTGCCGGCGCAATTGATGGGCGCCGCGTCGGCCGACATGCCGGCGATCCAGCTCGTCGCGGGATCGATGATGACCGGGCGGCATCGCGAGGAGCGGCTCGGCGCCTGCACCGATTGCCGCCGCTTCTGGGCCGAGTTTCGCGGCGGCCGTATCAGCGAGAGCGAGATCGGCGCGATCGAGGGCCGGCTCGCCACCACCGCCGGCACCTGCGCGGTGATGGGCACCGCCAGCACCATGGCCTGCGTCGCCGAGGCGCTCGGCATGATGCTGCCGGGCACGGCGGCGATTCCGGCCGTTCACGCCGACCGGCTGCGCGCCGCCGAGGCGACCGGCGCCCGCGCCGTGGCCCTCGCCGGCTCCGACCTCACGCCGTCGCGCATCATCACCCGGCCGGCGGTGGAGAATGCGCTGCGTGTGCTGCTGGCGCTCGGCGGCTCGACCAATGCGCTGATCCATCTGACCGCCATCGCCGGCCGGCTCGGTATTCCGATCCCGCTGCCGCGGCTCAATCAGCTCAGCGACGCGACGCCCGTGCTGGTCAACCTGAAGCCGACCGGCAGCTACTACATGGAGGATTTCTTCGCCGCCGGCGGCATGAGCGCGGTGCTGCGCGAACTGGCGCCGCTGCTCGATCTGGATTGCCGGACGGTTGGCGGCGAGACCTTGCGCGAGCGGCTCGCGGCGGCACCCGAGTGGGTCGACCGCCAGGTGATCCGTGCGCGCGAGACGCCGTTTCAACCGGTTGGCGGCCTGGTCGCGCTGCATGGTTCGCTGGCGCCGCGCGGCGCCATCATCAAGCGCTCGGCGGCGACCGAGGCCCTGTTCGAAAGCGAAGGGCGGGCGGTGGTCTTCGGCTCGCTCGAGGAGCTGGCGGCGCGCATCGACGATCCCCTGCTCGATGTCGAGCCCGGCGATTTCCTGGTGCTGCGCAACGCCGGCCCGAAGAGCGGCACCGGCATGCCGGAAGCCGGCTACCTGCCGATCCCGGCCAAGCTGGCGCGCCGGGGCGTGCGCGACATGGTGCGGATTTCCGACGCGCGCATGAGCGGCACCGCCTTCGGCACCATCGTGCTGCACGTGACGCCGGAGGCGGCCGACGGCGGACCGCTGGCGCTGGTGCGAAGCGGCGACCGCATCCGGCTCAGCGTGGCGAAGCGCCGGCTCGACCTGCTGCTCAGCGATGCCGAGCTGGAGGCGCGCCGCCGGCAGCTTGGCGCGCCGAAGCCGGCACCCGCCCGCGGCTATGCCAGGCTGTTCCACGATCACGTGCTGCAGGCCGACCAGGGCTGCGACTTCGATTTTCTGCAGGGTGGCGCGCCATAGCGGCTCCTGCCTAAGCGCCGTCTCCGGTCGGGACGCGGCTTGCCGCCCGCGCGCGCCGCAGCCTGATCAACTGCTGATCGGCCAGAACGCCGATCAGGATGACGGTGCCCATCACCGCGAAATTGAGCGAGCTGGGAATGCCGAGCAGATTGACCAGGTTCTGCAGGATCTGCAGCAGGATCGCACCGAGCACGATGCCGAGCACCGAGCCTTCGCCGCCGCGCAGCGAACAGCCGCCGAGCACTGCCGCGGCAATGCCGTAGAGTTCGTAGAAATTGCCGTGCGAGGCGGGCGAGATCGAGCGCGTGTACATGGCGAGATAGATCGAGGACAGGCCGGCAAGCCCACCGCTGATGATGTAGGTCGCGGCGATGACGCGGCTGGTGTGGATGCCGGAATAGCGTGCCGCCTCCTCGTTGCGGCCGACGGCGAAGAGGTGGCGGCCGAAGACCGACCTGTGCAGCACGACGGCCATGACGGCGGCGACCAGGAGAAACATCAG
>DATKQA010000683.1:0-11801 GCA_035523835.1 Candidatus Sulfotelmatobacter sp. | reverse complement strand
CCGTGCCCACCAAGCGGATCAGAGACCGGTGATCGACAAATCGCGCTTTTTCCTGCAGGCGATGCGCTGGTTCCGGGCGGGCGAAAACGTCATCGCCAATGCCAGGCCGTTGCTCGGCGAAGGCTTTTCAGCGCAGGACGCGATCGAGATCGCCTATGACCTGCAATCGGGTTCCTACATCGAGGCCCTGTCCCAGCCGGACCACGCACGAGAGAATGCCGCATGGGGTCAGCGCGTCGCTGGGGTATTGCAAGAATTGGGCGTCCGCTCGGCCTGCGAAGCCGGCGTCGGCGAGGCCACGACGCTTGCCGCCATCGCCAGGGCGGCCGGTTCCGGCATCACCTTCGCCGGTTTCGATATTTCGCTGAGCCGCCTCCTGTTCGGCCGCGACTATTTGCACCGCCAGGGCGTCGCTGCCCGACTCTTCTGCGCCGATCTCCTGCGCATCCCGCTACCGGATTCCGCCGTCGATGCCGTCATCACCAATCACGGCATCGAGCCGAACGGCGGCCAGGAAGAGCCGATCCTCGGCGAGCTGCTACGGGTGTGCGCGCGCTATCTCGTGCTGATCGAGCCGGATTTCGAGCGCGCCGGCGAGGCGCAGAGGGCGCGCATGCTGCAGCACAATTATGTCCGCGACCTGCCGCGCCATCTGCAGGCGCTGCCGGCCACGGTCATTCGCAACGAGCCATGGCCGTTCCATCCCAATCCGGAGAACAAGGCGGCGCTGATCGTGGTCGAGAAGCGGGAGAAGTGTGTGGCGCCGCCGGCGTTCGACTTCGTCTCGCCGGTCACCAGGAGTCCGCTGCGGCCGCTGCAGGGCTATCTTTTCTGCGATGAAGAGGGGCTGCTCTATCCCGAACCCTTCGGCATCCCGGTCCTGCGCGACGATTGCGCGCTCGTCTGCTCGCACGCCAGCCGTTTCGGCTCGACGGAGAAGGGAAGCAAATAGCGCATGTGCGGGCTGACCGGCTTCTGGGACCGGCGAGCCGCCACGGCGCGTGAGGCGCTGGCGCGCCAGGTCGAGCGCATGAGCGATACGCTCGAGCGCCGCGGGCCAGACGATTCCGGCGCCTGGGTCGATGAAGCCTGCGGCATTGCTCTCGGCTTTCGCCGGCTGGCCATCGTCGATCTCTCGCCGACCGGGCATCAGCCGATGCTCTCCGCCGACGGACGCTTCGTCGTCGCCTACAACGGCGAGGTCTATAACTTCCGCGAGCTGCGCGCCGAGCTGGAGGCGGTCGGCGCACGTTTCCGCGGCACGTCCGACACCGAAGTGATGGTCGAGGGCTTTGCGCGCTGGGGCGTGCGGCCGACCGTCGAGCGGCTGATCGGCATGTTCGCCATCGCCGCATGGGACCGGCAGAACCGTAAGCTGCATCTGGTGCGCGACCGGCTCGGCATCAAGCCGCTCTATTGGGGCCGCTTCGGCTCGCTGCTGCTGTTCGGTTCCGAGCTCAAGGCGCTTCGGGTCCATTCCGGCTGGAATCCCGAAGTCGATCGGCCTGCCGCGGGCGCCTTCCTGCGCTTCGGCTATGTGCCGGCGCCGCACAGCATCTATCGCGGTGTGCGCAAGCTGGAGCCGGGCGCCCTCCTGACGATCGCCGCCGAGGGCGAGGAGCGGATCGAGCGTTTCTGGAGCCTGCCCGATGTGGTGCGCGAAGCGCGAACCGCGCGCATCGCCGCGAGCGATGACGAGGCGACGGACCAGCTCGAAAGCCTGCTCAAGGACGCGGTCGGCCGGCGCATGGTGGCGGACGTGCCGCTCGGCGCCTTTCTCTCGGGGGGGATCGACAGTTCCACCGTCGTCGCTCTGATGCAGGCGCAGAGCGACCGGCCGGTGCGCACCTTCACCATCGGCTTTCGCGAGCCGGGCTATAACGAGGCGGAACAGGCAAAGGCGGTTGCCAAGCATCTCGGCACCGACCACACCGAGCTCTATGTCGAGCCCGATCACGCCCGTGCCGTGATCCCGCATCTGCCCGACTACTATGACGAGCCATTTTCGGATTCCTCACAGATTCCGACGTTCCTGATTTCCGAACTGACGCGGCGGCACGTCACGGTGGCGCTGTCGGGCGACGGCGGCGATGAACTGTTCGCCGGCTACAACCGCTATGTCTGGGCGGAAGTGATCTGGCGCCGCCTCGGGCATCTGCCGGCGGCGGCCAGGAACATCGTTGCCGCAGCCTTGCGATCGCTGCCGGTGCGCACCTGGGATCGCGTCTTCGGCCTGGTGCCGGGCTCGATGCGGCCGCGCCTCGCCGGCGACAAGGTGCACAAGCTTGCCGGCATGCTGGCGCTCTCGGGGCCCGACGCGCTCTATCGCCAGCTCGTCTCGCAGTGGGATGCGCCGGAGCGGCTGATGCCGGATGTTGCCGAAAGCCGCGGCCTGCTGTTCGATGAGACGGTCGCCGGCATCGTGCCGGACTTCGCCGAGCGCATGCGCTATATCGATACCCTGACCTACCTGCCGGACGACATCCTGACCAAGGTGGACCGCGCCAGCATGGCGGTCAGCCTGGAGGCGCGGGTGCCGCTGCTCGACCATCGCGTCGTCGCCTTCGCCTGGCGCTTGCCGCCGCATATGCTGGTGCGGGGCGGCATGGCGAAGTTTCTGCTGCGCCGGGTGCTCTATCGCTACGTTCCACGGGCGCTGATCGAGCGGCCGAAGATGGGCTTCGGCGTGCCGATCGATGCCTGGCTGCGCGGGTCCCTGCGCGACTGGGCCGAAGACCTCCTGTCGGAGCGCCGGCTCCGCGACAGCGGGCTGGAGCCCGAACCGATCCTGACGCAATGGCACCATCATCTGTCGGGCGCGCGCAGCGTGCCCTATCCGCTCTGGGCCGTTCTCATGCTGCAGGCCTGGCGCCAGCGCTGGATGGCCGCGGCGTGAGCGTTGTGCTGCGCGCCTATCGGAGCTTGGCCGAACTGGCCGCGCCGCTGGTGCGCTGGCACCTGTCGCGGCGCGCAACCGCCGGCAAGGAGGAGGCGGCCCGCATCGGCGAGCGCTTCGGCCGCGCCGGCCTGCCGCGGCCCGCCGGCTCGCTGGTCTGGCTGCATGCGGCGAGCGTCGGCGAGGCCGTCTCCATCCTGCCGCTCGCGGCGCGGCTGACCGCGTCGCATCCGCAATGCCATGCGCTGGTGACGACCGGAACGGTGACGTCAGCGGTGCTGCTGGCGCAGCAATTGCCGCCGCGCGTCATGCATCAGTACGCGCCGGTGGACCTGCCGGCCGCCGCTGATCGCTTTCTCGATCACTGGCGCCCCGACCTGATCCTGTGGGCCGAGTCGGAGTTCTGGCCCAATTTGCTCGGCGCCATCGCCCATCGCGGCATTCCCCTGGCGCTGGTGAACGGCCGCGTGTCGGAACGCGCTTTTCGCCGCTGGCAGCACTTCAAGACCTCTATCCGCAGCATGCTCGGCGCCTTTTCGCTCTGCCTCGGCCAGACGCCGCAGGATGCGGCCCGGCTGCAGCGCCTGGGGGCGGCGCGGGCTGCCTGCGTCGGCAATCTGAAGTTTTCCGCGGCGCCGCTCTCCGCCGACGCCGAAACGCTCGAATCCTTCCGCCGCGCCCTGGCCATGCGGCCGCGCTGGCTCGCCGCCAGCACTCATGCCGGGGAAGAGGCGATCGTCGCCGAGGCGCATCGTCGGCTCCAGCAACGGGCGGCGGATGTCGTCACTTTCATTGCGCCGCGCCATCCGGAGCGCGGCGGCGAGATCGCCGCGCTTCTGGCAGGCCTCGGCCTCAAGACGGCGCGGCGCTCGCTCGGTCAGGCGCTCGAGGCCGACACGCAGGTCTATCTCGCCGACACGATCGGCGAACTCGGCCTCTGGTATCGGTTGGCCGACGTGGTCTTCGTCGGCGGCTCGCTCGCGGCGGATGGGGGACACAATCCGCTGGAGCCGGCGCGGCTCGGCGCCGCCGTCCTGCATGGGCCGGGCATGGCGAGCTTCGCCGAGATCGCCGCCGGCATGCGTGCGGCCGGCGCCGGCCGGACCGTCGCCGACGCCGGCGAGCTCGCCGACGCCGTGGGCGGCTTGCTGTTCGAAGATGCCGCCGGCCGCCGTGCCATGGCTGCGGCGGCAAAGGCCTATGCGGAAAGCCAAGCCGGCGTGCTGGACCGGGTCATCGAAGCGCTGGCGCCGCTTACCGCGGCACTGGACAAGCGAAGCGCGGCTTGAACGCCGCCTATTCGTCGTCGTCGCTCCGCAATCCCTCGTCGACCTGGCGATAGCGATTGACGGTCCGGTAGTAGTTCTTCACGTCGCCGAAGCTCTGGTAGGGCTTTTGCGGCGTGGCGGCAAGCTTGTTCACCTTGGTGCAGCTATAGGTGATGCGGATCGGCGCATCGATGGTGCAGTTGCCGGTATAGTCCTGGCGCAGGAATTTCGGATTCACGCAAGCCGCGGTGACGAGCCGCATCACCTGGGCGAGCTGGGACTTGGCGCCGTAGCAGACCGCAACGAAGGGCTCCTTGATCTGCAAGCCCGTCGGCGATAGCTGCTGCGGCGGATTGGCGTAGAACGGCTGATCGCTCGGCAGGTGACCCTGATAGATCACCACGCCGGCGCCGATACCCAGGGCGATGAGCAACTCGTTCACCGGTTTGTTCCCATGTTCGAAGCAGACCGGCGGAATCCTAGGGCAACGGCGGCGAAATTGCTACCGCAAGGCATTGGCCGCCGGTCGGCGAAATGACCTAAGCTGCCTGCGGGACGGAAGTGGCCAGCAACGGAGGCAGCCGCCATGGCGATCATGCCGGGCTTCACCCTCACCGATATCGAGACCAGCGGCGCACGCATCCGCCTGCGCCACGGCGGCAAGGGGCCGCCGCTGCTGCTGCTGCACGGCAATCCGCTCACCCATGTTGCCTGGCATGCCGTGGCGCCGCGCCTTGCCGAGCGGTTTCACGTGGTGGCGGCGGACCTGCGCGGCTATGGCGACAGCTCGGCGCCGCCCGAGGCGCCGGATCATTCGAACTATTCCTTCCGCGCCATGGCGCAGGACCAGGTCGAAGTGATGCGGGCGCTTGGCCACGAGCGATTTTTCGTGGCCGGGCATGACCGCGGCGCCCGCACCACGCACCGCATGTGCCTCGATCACCCGGACAAGGTGATCAAGGCGGCGCTGATCGACATCGTGCCGACGCTCGACATGTGGGCGGCGATGAACAAGGAGGCCAGCATCGCCAGTTGGCACTGGCCGTTCATGGCGCAGCCGGCCGACTTCCCCGAGCGCATGCTGGGCGGCGTGCCGGCCGAGTGGTACATGCGCAAGAAGCTGCTGCGGCATACCGACGACCTCGGCCATATCCCGCCGGCGATCTGGAACGAATATGTCCGCTGCTTCAATGAGAAGACCATCCGCGGCTCGTGCGCCGACTACCGCGCCGCGGCGACCATCGACTGCGAGCTCGACACGGCGGATCTCGGCCGCAAGCTGGCGATGCCGATCCTGGTGCTGTGGGGCAGCCGCGGCGGCGTCGGCCGGCGCTTCGATCCGCTCCGCCTGTGGCGACAGCGCGCCGCGGACGTGCGCGGCGAAGCCCTGCCGAGCGGCCACTACGTCAACGAGGAGGCGCCGGAACAGGTGCTCGACTGGTTCCTGCGCTTCTTCGCGAGTTAGCCGGAGCGCCGTTAGCCGCCGTAGAAGACCGTGTCGCCGAGGTCCTTCATTTCCAGGATGGCGGCATCGGGTCGGCCGGCGATCGGCGCGCCGAGATGCGCCTCCACCACCTCGCCGATGACGATGTGGTGATCCCCTTCGGCGACGATCTGCTTGACTCGGCATTCCACCGCGGCCGGCGCCTCGGCGAGCAGCGGCGCGCCGGTCGCCCCCTTGCGGTAGGCCTGTCCGCTCAGCTTGCCGTCGGCGAGGTTGACCGGCTTGAAGAAGGTGAAGGCGAGGCCCTTGTGCGCCTTGCCGAGCATGTTGAGCGCGAAGCTGCCGGCGGTCTTGACGATCTGATAGGCGCCGGAATCCGCCTTGACGCCCACCACGACGAGGGGCGGGGCGAAAGCGGTCTGCGTCACCCAGTTGACCGTCGCCGCGGCGATGCCGCCCTTGCCGTCGTCGGCGGTGAGAATATAGATGCCGTAGGGAATCATGCGGAGCGCGGTTTTCTTCGCGTCGGAATTCATGGTGTCCTCCCACTGTCTCGCCGAGAGGTTAGCGCGCCGCCAGCGGCTTGCCCAGGGGTGCGCGCCGGGCGGGGATATGCCAAGATTTTCCGCCGATCACTCAGGGAGCTTGCCGATCATGCTCGATGCCAGCCGATTTCTCGCCGAAGCCCGGGAGCTGCTGCCGGAGGCCATAGCGCTCCGCCGGCGCATTCACGCCAAACCGGAACTCGGCCTCAACCTGCCGCTGACCACGGCGGCGGTGCTCGAGGGCCTGGCCGGCCTCGACCTGCAGATCGCGCAGGGCCCGTCCACGTCGGGCGTGGTCGCGACCTTGACCGGCACCAGGCCCGGCTCGCAGACCGGCCGCACCATCCTGCTCCGCGGCGACATGGATGCCTTGCCGATGCCGGAAGACACCGGGCTTCCCTTCGCCAGCGAATTCGCCGGCCGCATGCATGCCTGCGGCCACGATGCCCATACGGCCATGCTGGTGCAGGCGGCGCATCTCCTGCACCGCCATCGCCACGAGCTGGCCGGCACGGTGAAGTTCATGTTCCAGCCGGGCGAGGAGGGCCATCACGGCGCCCGTTGCATGATCGAGGACGGCCTGCTCGACAGCGATCCGAAGCCCGACGCGGCCTTTGCGCTGCACATCTTTCCGAACTTCGCGCCCGGCACCATCGTCGGCCGCGCCGGCGCCATGATGGCTTCGGCCGACAAGTGGATCATCAAGGTGAAGGGCCGCGGCGGCCATGCCTCGGCGCCGCACCAGGCCGTCGATCCCGTGCCGGTCGCCTGCGAGATCGTGCAGTCGCTGCTCACCATGGTGACGCGCCGCGTCGACGCCTTCGACCCGGTGGTGCTGACCTGCGGCCAGATCGTCGCCGGCACCACCAACAACGTCATTCCGGAATCGGTGGAGATGATCGGCACCTTGCGCTCGACCTCGGAGAAAGCCCGTGCCGTGGCGCACGAGGGCATTCACCGCGTCGCCACCAACATCGCCGCGGCGCATCTCTGCGAAGCCACGGTCAATATCGGCCGGGGCTATCCGGTCACGCTCAACGACGCCGGCTTCGTCGATTTCGTGCGCGGCGTGACCACCGACCTGGTCGGCGCCGACAGCTTCGTCAATCTGCGGGCGCCGCTCATGGGGGCGGAGGATTTCTCCTACGTGCTGCAGCGCATGCCCGGCTGCCTGCTGTTCCTCGGCGTGCGGCCGGAGGGCAGCGACGGCCACGCGCACGTTCCCTCGTGCCACTCCAACCACATGGTGATGAACGAGGAGCCCATGGCCGTTGGCATCGCCATGCACGCCGCCGTTGCCTACCGCTTCCTTGAGGAGGGCGTCGCCGCCTAGCGGTCGCCGATGCGGGCCGCGGGTTGCGCCGGACGAAATCCGCGCCGCCGCGGCGACGTCACGACGATCGGCGAATCGCAATCAGGGATTTGGGGATGAGTCCGGCCATCGTCTCCCGGACAATTCCGCCGTCAGGAAAGAAGGAAGCGAATTCGCCTGCGGTTGGCAGGTAGAAGTCCGGGCTCGTCCGTTTGAGCCAGAATTTGTTGGTGGCGGTCATCACGTCGATCTGCGCCGGCCGGGGCAGGTAGTAGAAGAACGGCAGCCACGTATGCGTCTCGATCGGAAAGTGGCGATAGGGGACCTGCACGAAATAGCCTTTCCCCACGCGCCTGATTTCCGTCGCGAAGGCGCTTTGATGAACCAGCGACTCCCGGCGAAACATGCTGCCGTCCCGTTGCCGCCAGATGTCGGCTTTTGAAATCGTCACATGCTCGAGAACCGATGAGCAGAAGACGATATCGAAGGCGCGCTCGCCGAACGGCAGCTTCCCTCCCGCATCGAGCAAATGGGTGTTGTACCCCTGCGTCTTTGCCGCGCGTTCGAGTGCCGTCGGATCTATGTCTGCGACGTGACAGTTCTCGGGTTGCGCGGCAGTGCCTTGCAGAAGGCCGCGAAGATGCGCCCCGTCCCATCCGCCGAGATCGAGGATCGTCGTCGCCGCCGTGATGGCGAAATGCCGGTGGAACAGCCTGGCCCGGTTGGCGCGAAAATGATTGCGCAGCAGGGTAATCGGGCCGGCGCCGCGCTCCAGGGTGAAATTCGTCATGGCGCGGTGCCTGCCCGGCAGGAGGCGGTTATCGGGCCACGCTAGCCGACCAGCGCCCAGGCCTGTTCCGACATGATGCGGGCGGAATCGGCGCGCTGGAGCGCCTCCGGCGATGAAGCATTGCCGTCGAGGCCGCGCTTGTAGACGCCCTGCGCGATCGCCGCCAGGCGGAACAGGGAGAAGGCGAGGTAGAAGTTCCAGTGCTCGATGCGCGCGCGGCCGGTGCGCCGGCAATAGGCGGCGACATAGTCGGGTTCCGCGGGAATGCCGAGGCTCACATAATCCACCCGGCCGAGACCGTGGCGCGATTCGGTCAGGTGAAAGCAGAGACAGTTGTAGGCCAGGTCGCAGAGCGGATGGCCGATGGTCGAGAGTTCCCAGTCGAGCACGGCGACGACGCGCGGCTCGCTCGGATGCACGACCAGATTGCCGAGCCGGAAGTCGCCGTGTACGACGCTGCTCGGGTCGTAGGCCGGAACATGCGCCGGCAACCACGCCATCAGCTTGTCCATGGCCGCGAGTTCGCTGGTCTTCGCCGCGACGTACTGCTTCGACCAGCGGTCGATCTGGCGGGCGATATATTGCCCGTGACGGCCGAAATCGCCGAGGCCGACCCGCTCCACATCGACCTTGTGCAGCCGGGCCAGCACGTCGTTCATGGAATCGAAGATCGCGCCGCGCTCGGCCGTGCTCATGCCCGGGAGCGTGAGGTCGGTGAGCACGCGGCCTTCGACGCAATCCATCACGTAGAACATCTGGCCGATGACATCGGGGTCCTTGCACAGGACGTAGGTCTTCGGCACCGGCACGTCGGTCTGGCCGAGCGCGCTGATGACACGGAATTCGCGATCGACCTGATGCGCCGAGGGCAGCAGCTTGCCGGGCGGCTGCTTGCGCAGCACATAGCGCTTGCGCTCGCCGCCGCGCCCGTCCGCCTCGAGCAGGAAGGTGGGGTTGGATTGACCGCTCAGGAACTGGCGGACTTCCAGCCTGCCCCGGTAGTCCGGCAGATGTGCCGACAGATAACGGTCGAGGGACGCTTCGTCGAACTTATGCTGCGGCCTGACGGGGGTCGTTTCGGCGACTACGGGCATCGGTGCACTCAAGCCTCGGCGGTGTTTGTCACCTACTATGGCTTGCTTTCATCGAAAGCCGCAACGGGCAGGCCGCCCCGGACATTCAAGGTCACGTCGATGCGGCAAAGGAGCGGCCGTCGCGCAAAACCACCACACCGCCAGACCAACCCGATCTGGCGGCGCAGCGGCGACGTGAAGGAAATCCGCAGCAAACGCCTGAGGGTCAGACGGCCTCTTTCAACTCCTTGGCGGCGCGGAACGCGACCTTCTTGCTGGCCTTGATCTTGATCGCCTCGCCGGTGGCCGGATTGCGGCCCATGCGCGCGGCCCGCTTGCGCACCTGCAGGATGCCGAGGCCGCCGATGCGAACCCGGTCGCCCCTCTTCAGGTGCTTGACGACCAGACCCACCAGATCGGTCAGAATGCCTTCGGCGGACTTCTTCGAAAGCTCGTGGTTCTCGGCCAACGTGGCAGCCAGATGCTTCAGGGTGTGAGTCTTCTGGGCAGCGGTCGCCGTCTTCTTGGTTGCCATCTTCATCTCCGTTCGATGGGCGAGCAGGTTTAGGAGAAAGAGAGGATCATAGCCCTCTCGACTTCGCAAGAATCCCGTAGAATCAAGCTTTCCTGCGGGGTTGCGTGCACCCTTCCTGCAGGTTTCGCCTGCAATCCCGGCATTTTCGCTGCGACTCGGGCGGCGGCGCGGCGGCACCCGACCGGCCGGCGCGTGCAGCGACTCGGCGTCTTCTCGCGCATTGTCGAGGCCGGGCGAGGCCTCGGACGGGCGGAAACGCGATCTGCTAAGCTGCTGCCAGCCCGAGGGAGAACGCCATGGCCGACGTCGTCACCTATCACTCGAAGGATCACATCGCCACCATCACCATCAACCGGCCTGAGGCGCTGAACGCGCTCGACGAGGCGGTGATCCAGGGGCTGCAGCAGGCCTGGCTCCGGTTGCAGGAGGGAGAGGATCGCTGCGCCATCCTGGCGGCGGCCGGCGATCGCGCCTTCTCCGTCGGTGCCGACCTGAAGCACCCGCCGGCCGAGATGTGGCAGGGGGTGCCCGGCGTCGGCGTCGAAGTGGACAAGCCGATCATCGCGGCGGTCAAGGGATTCTGCGTCGGCGGCGCCTATGTCATTGTGCAGAATTGCGACCTCGTGGTCGCCGCCGACAGCACCGTCTTCATCTATCCGGAAGCGCAGGTCGGCTTCACCGGCGGGCTGATCGCCGGCGCTGCGGCCCGCCTGCCGCACAAGGTCGCCATGGAATTCATGCTGCTCGGCCAGCGTCTCGGCGCCGAGCGCGCCTACGAAGTCGGCATGGTCAACAAGCTGACCCCCGTCGGGCTCGAGATCGAAGGCGCCATGGAATATGCCCGCATCCTGGCGGAAAGCGCGCCGCTGGTGGTGCGGACCCTGAAACGCTTCGTCAATGCCACCGTGGTGCCGAAGAGCCCGTCCGAGCTTTCCGCCATCTATCGCCGCGACCTGCTGGCCGTGCGCAACAGCGCCGACGGCGCCGAGGGACGCAAGGCCTTCGCCGAGAAACGCAAGCCGAAATTCCACGGGCGCTAGACGAGAACGCTGGTTCAGATGACGCCATCCGTCCTGAGCGCCGCGATCTCGTCCGCCGAGAGCCCGAGCCAGGCGCCGTAGACCGCCGCGTTGTCCTGGCCCAGGGCCGGGCTCGGCACGGTCGGCACCGCGGCTGCGCCGTGATAGCGGAGCGGGCTGCTCGGGATGACGATGCGGCCGAGCTCGGGATGGTCGATCCATTCGAGCATGCCGCGCTCGTGCATGTGCGGGTCGTTCATCACCTCGATCAGGTCGCGCACCGGCGCGCTCGGCACGCGGTGTTTTTTCGTCGCGGCGAAGATCGCCGCCTTCGGCAGCTTGCTGGTCCAGGCGGCGACCAGGGCATCGGTCTCGGCCAGGTTCTCGACCCGGAGCGCGTTGGTGGCGAAGCGCGGATCGTTCTTCAGGTCTTCCCGCCCCATGGCGTCGAGCAGCGCCGGCCAGTGGCTCTCCACCACGCAGATGACGGCGACATGGCCGTCGCTCGCCGGATAGACATTGTAGGGCGCGATGGCGAGGCCGCCGTGCCGGTTGCCGGTGCGCGGTGGCACCTGGCCGCCGGAGTTGTAGTGCATGCCGAGGTTCGAGGCGAGGGTGGGATAGACCGTCTCCTGCATCGCCACCTCGACCAGCCGGCCGACGCCGGTGCGCTCGCGCTCGAACAGCGCCGTGACGGTCGCGGCATAGAGGTGGATGCCGCTCAGGAAGTCGACGACGGCCGGGCCCGATTTGAGCGGCGGCCGCTCGGCCTCGCCGGTGACGCTGATGATCCCGGAATAGGCCTGGATCGTCAGGTCCATCGCGAGGTTGTCGCGGTCGGGGCCGCTCAATCCGTAGCCGGTGCCCGAGGCGTAGACGAGGCGCGGATTCACCGCATGCAGCACCTCGAAGCCGACGC
>DATKQA010000682.1:0-2256 GCA_035523835.1 Candidatus Sulfotelmatobacter sp. | reverse complement strand
GCATCAGGTCGCGGAGGAATTCTACACGTCGGTCTTCACCTACGATGTGTCCTCGCGCCGCAGCCTGGTCTACCACGCCTACGTGACCGGCTCCGCCGCGGTGGTCGGCTTCGTGCTCGGCACCGTGCTCGGAATCGTGCTGGCCGTCGGCATCGTCAATCTGCGGACGCTCGACCGCAGCCTGCTGCCGTGGATCATCGCCTCGCAGACCGTGCCGATCCTCGCCATCGCGCCGATGATCATCGTCGTGCTCGGCACGCTCGGCCTGACCGGGCTGGTGCCGAAGGCGATCATCTCCATGTATCTCTGCTTCTTTCCGATCACCATCGGCATGGTCAAGGGCCTGCGCTCGCCCGATCCGCTGCAGCTTGATCTTATGCGCACCTACTCGGCGACATCAGGCCAGGTCTTCCGCAAGCTGCGCTGGCCCGCTGCCACCTCCTTTTTGTTCGCCTCGCTCAAGGTTGCGATCGCCATCAGCCTGGTCGGCGCCATCGTCGGCGAACTGCCGACCGGCGCGCAGGCCGGCCTCGGCGCCCGCCTGCTGACCGGCTCCTATTATGGTCAGACCGTGCAGATCTGGTCGGCTCTCTTTATGGCGGCGTTGCTCGGCATGGGGCTGGTCGCCCTGGTCGGTCTCGCCGAACGCATGACGCTTCGACGCCGGGGGATCGCGGCATGATCGGGCGCTTCAACCGCATGTCGCTGGCCGCGGCGGTCCTGGCGGCCGCTTCCTTCGCCGTGCCCGCGGGCACGGCGAACGAGGCTCCCTTCCACTGGGCGGGCCTCGGCTGGCAGATGCCGCTGATCGTCGCGCTGGTTGCCGTGGCGGCGGCGCTCCTGGGCCTGCGTGGCGACCGGCGTGAACTGGCGGACGCCGTCGCGGCCATCGTCGTCGTGGCCATCGGTGCGGCGCTGCTGCCCGGCCTGCTCGATGCCGATTCCGATGTCGAGATGGATTTCGGCGCCGCCGCGCCGGCGCTGTGGATCTTCCTGCTGGCCCTGACCGTGCTGGCCTGGCGCGCGCTGGAGATCCTCGCCGCGGTCCGTTCGCCGCGCTGGATCGCGGCGCTGGTCGTGCCGGGGTTGTTCGGCGTTTGGCTGCTGTTTCTCTGGCAGGTGCTCGTGGTCGGCTTCGATGTGCCGCGCGTGCTGCTGCCGAGCCCCTCCCGCATCGCGCACGTGTTCATCGTCAATATCGGCCAGCTCTGGCTGGATTTCCGTCAGACCTTCCTCAAATCAGTGCTCGCCGGCTTTGCGCTCGGTTCCGCGGCGGGCTTCATTACCGCAGTGCTGGTCGATCGGAGTTCTTTCCTGCAGCGCGGCCTCCTGCCGCTCGGCTCCCTGGTGAGCAGCATTCCGATCGTCGGTATCGCGCCGATCATGGTGATGTGGTTCGGCTTCGACTGGCAGTCCAAGGCCGCGGTCATCGTCGTGATGACTTTCTTTCCGATGCTGGTCAACACGCTCGCCGGCCTGCAAAGCGCCGGCGACATCGAGCGCGACTTGATGCGCTCTTATGGTGCGAGCTATGTCCAGACACTCGCCAAGCTCCGCCTGCCCAACGCGCTCCCCTTCATCTTCAATGCGCTGAAGATCAATTCCACCCTGGCGCTGATCGGCGCCATCGTGGCGGAGTTCTTCGGCACGCCGGTGGTCGGCTTGGGCTTTCGCATTTCAGTCGAAATCGGCCGCATGAACGTCGACGTCGTCTGGGCGGCGATCGCCGTGGCGGCGCTGGCCGGTTCGGCGTTCTATGGAATTCTGGCGCTGCTGGAGCGCGGGCTGACCTTTTGGCACCCATCCTATCGGCAGGGACAGAGTTGAGGCGGAGCAAGGTCGAGGCACTCGAAAGGAGAGAATAATGAGAAAACTGACGATATTGGCCGGTGCGGCGCTGCTGGCGCTGACGAGCTTCGGCGCACAGGCGCAGGACAAACTGACGTTGCAGCTCAAATGGGTGACGCAGGCACAGTTTGCCGGCTACTTCGTGGCCAAGGACAAGGGCTTCTACAAGGACGAAAAGCTCGACGTCACCATCAAGCCGGGCGGTCCCGACGTGGCCCCGCCGCAGGTCATCGCCGGCGGCGGCGCCGACGTGGTGGTGGACTGGATGCCCTCGGCGCTGGCGACCCGCGAGAAGGGCGTGCCGCTGGTCAATATCGCGCAGATATTCAAGCGCTCCGGCATGGAGCTGACCTGCCGCCGGGACAGCGGCATCAAGACACCGGCGGACTTCAAGGGCAAGACCCTCGG
>DATKQA010000681.1:0-3061 GCA_035523835.1 Candidatus Sulfotelmatobacter sp. | reverse complement strand
TACAGCACCAGGCCATGCGCTTCCTGAAGGACGACGACGCAAGCCCGGTGGCAGTGATGATCCGGGTGATGCAGGAAGCGGCGCGGCGCGGCGAACTGGTGCACGACGATCCCCGTCTCGCGGCGGCCAGCGTCATGGGCCTGGTGCTGCAGCCGGCGGTGTTCCTCATCTACCAGCGGCTCGACCCGCCGCTTGCCCGCTATACCGCCGGCATCATAGGCGCCGCCGAGCGCGCGCTCGGCCTCAGTTAGCGGGAGCGGCTTCCGGCACGTCGAATACCGCATCGGCCAGACGATATGTCTGCAGGAAGCGCGCCAGGGACTGAAACGTGGCCGTGCGGATCTCGCGGCCCTGGTCATCGGTATGCATGCCGCTGACGAAAATCGGCGCCAGCGCCCGGCGGAGGCCGCCGACCGCGATCACCTGGGGCGTGAAATAGGCCCGCTCGTCGGCCTGGATCACCGCCACGTCATCGGTGCGATAGATCGCCGACGTCAGCACGTCGAGCACGAAATCGGTACAATTCTGATAGCGCCGTGCAAAGGGGTTGGCGACCAGCGAGTAGGCCGGATTGTGCAGGTGCGCGTAGGTGGGCGAGGCGATCGTCTGCAACAGCCGCGCCTGCAGTTCCGGGGTCGGCACGATCACCCCGGCGCGGAGCTGATAGACGTCGGCAAAGAAATCGACCGGGAAGTCCTGCTTCAGGCTGCTGTGATTGCCGTTCGAATCGTCCTGGTAGAGGTTGAAGACCGCATAGCCCGGCGCCACGCCGCCGTCGCGCGTCCTGATCGTGGCGTAGACCCAGAAGGCGACGTGCGTGTAGCTCAGCCCCTCGGGAAGCTCCCTCGGATCGCGGCCGATGCGGGCGACGATAGCGACATGCACGCCGCGGGAGGCAAGCGCCTGCTCGACGCTTTTGGCGAAGGCGGCGATTTCCGCCGCGGGCCGGGTCGGCGCCGATGCGGCGGACGAACTCGGACCGGCCGCCGCCGGTGCCGCCATCCCGAGGAGGATGGCGGCCGCAAGAAGCAGGCGTCTCATTGCCGCACCGCCTGGTCGGGGGCGGGACCAGCGGTGACCGCCCGGGTGCCGAGCGGCAGCGCCGCCGGCCTGGCACCGGCTTCGATGCCTTTGCCGATCGCGGCCACCGTCATCGGCGGCAGCGCGATCAACTTGCCGACGACGGCGAGGCCGGCGCCGACGGCTTCGATGGAAGCACGCGAAGCCTCGGTTGAAACGGCGGACGGGTTGCTTTGCGCCAATGCCGGCACGGTCATGGCGGCAAGGGCCAGCATGGTTGCTAAGGTAGTACGCATGATCGGCTCCTATGGTAGGAAGTGAATATTCACTCTCTTATGCAGATCGCGAAACGCGCTTCCGAAATTGGCGCTTCCTCGGAGACTTGCCTGACTAAATGCCCCGGATCAACTCGCCAGCCGTTGATGTATCATGACCTGTAGTGAGTGAATGATCACAATATAATATCACAAAGAAGCTTTGTCAAGGGACCTCTCGCCGCCCCGAGCCAAGGCAGAGTCTTGATAGCAAGGCACACCTGCCGGCTTCCGGCCTTGCCCGCGCGCCCTGCGTGCGACGACGGCGGGATCTGGCAACAGCGCTTTGCGGCTGCCGACGTGGCAATGGTACCGTGACGCGGCGTCAAGGCGCCCCAATCAAAGGCTGCATCCGGCATCAGGGCGGCGCATGGAAGTCTATTCGTGCTTAGGGGAATCCCATGTACCGATGGTTTTTGCTGGCAGCCGTCATCATCTTTGCCGCCTCACCGGCCGCATCGGCCGACGACGCGTCCAGCTCGGTCGAGGTACTGCGGAGGGAAGGCTACAACGTCCGGTCGATCACGCCGATCTTCAGCCAACTGCTCATGCTGTCGGTCCCCAAGGGCTTTCATGGCGCGTTCGAAGTGACGCGAGGCAGGGACTACCTTCAAGAGTCGGTACCGAAGGGCGAAACGGTTGATGAATGGACGCAGATGATAACCCTGACCGGCAGCAAGGACCTCGCGGCCAATCCGAAGCTCAATCCGCAAATCGTCGCCGAGGCCATCGCCGGAGGCTTCAAACGTGCCTGTCCGAGCACGTTTTCCGGCATGGGCATCAGCACGTTCAAGGTCAGCGGCCATGATGCTTTCGCGGGCGTCGCCGCCTGCGGTACGGTGATCTTCCGCGGCAGCAAGCAAAGTCAGGCCGCGTTGATCATCGCCATCAAAGGCGACGCCGACTACTACACGGTGCAGTGGGCCGAGCGGACGGCGGCCGTGGGCAAGCCGGTCGAACTGGTGCGAGACAAATGGCTCGACAGGATCAAGGCGCTCGGTCCGATAAAGCTCTGCCCCATCGTCCCCGGCGAAGCCGCTCCCTACCCAAGCTGCATAAACCATCAATAACGTGGCACCGATACAATCTGCTTGAGGCGCGATGCTGACGATCACGGTCTATTCCGACTACAAGAGCCCCTACGCCTACCTGGCGAAGGACCCGATCCTGGAACTGGAGCGCGACTTTCCGGTGCGCCTCGACTGGCTGCCCTACGTGCTCGACATTCCGGCCTATCTCGGCAGCGCCGAGGTCGATGCCGCGGGCAAGGTGCTGGCGGCGGAGCGCAACGCGCACCAGTGGCGGCGCGTGCGCTATTCCTACATGGACTGCCGGCGCCAGGCGCGCAGGCAGGGCCTCACCATCCTCGGCACGCGCAAGATCTGGAACTCCGCGCTCGCCGCCATCGGCATGCTCTGGGCCAAGCGGCACGGCGACAGCGCCTTCCGCGCTTATCACAACCGGGTGTTCGAGCGCTTCTGGCGGCGCGAGCTCGACATCGAAGATGCGGCCGTCATCGCCGCCTGCCTGGCGGAGGCGGGCGCGGACGCCGCCGGCTTTGCCGATTATCTCGCCGGCCCCGGCCGGGCCGAGTGCGAAGCGGTGCAGCAGGCGGCGGAAGCGGCCGGCGTGTTCGGCGTGCCGAGCCTCCTGATCGAGGGCGAGCTCTTCTGGGGCCGCGAGCACCTGCCCGACATCCGCGAACTGCTCGTCAGGCATCCCGAGGT
>DATKQA010000680.1:0-3875 GCA_035523835.1 Candidatus Sulfotelmatobacter sp. | reverse complement strand
GTTCGTCGCCGCGGCGATCGCGCTGGCTGCGGGCGTGGTGCTGATCGGCTTCTGGCCGGCGCTGCTGGCGGCGGCGGCGGCGGCGGTCGCCGCGCTCATCGTGCTCGGGCTGGCGCTCCGCCAGATCGGCGGCACCACCGGCGACGTGTTCGGCGCGGCGCAGCAGGCGGCCGAGGTGGCGGTGCTGCTGGTCGCATCGGTGCTGCTGTAGTGCTCAGCGGCGGATGACGAAGGCCTCCGGCGCGCGGCGCTGCTCCCAGCCGACCTTTTCCAACTCCGGCGTCAAAGTATCGGCCTGCGGATAGCCGATGCAGAGATAGGCGACCAGCGACCAGCCGGCCGGCACGGCCAGCACCTCGCCGATGCGCCGGGGATCGAGGATCGACACCCAGCCGACGCCGACATCCTCGGCGCGCGCCGCCAGCCACAGCGTATGGATGGCGGTGACGACGGAATAATCCACCATCTCCGGCATGGTGCGGCGGCCGAGGCCCTGGCCCTGCTCGGTGCCGCGGTCGGCGAAGACGGCGAGATGCACCGGCGCCTCGTCGAGGCCGGCGAGCTTCAAGGTGGCATAGAGCTTGGCGCGCTCGCCGCGGTAATCGCCGAGTGCCTCGGCATTGCAGGTGAGGAAATTCTCCCGCACCTCGCGGCGGCGCGCCGCATCGGCGACGATGACGAAGCGCCAGGGCTGGCTCAGGCCGACGGAAGGGGCGAGGCAGGCGAGCCCGAGCAGGCGGTCGAGCAGCCCCTCGGGCAGCGGCTCGGGGCGAAAGCGGCGCACGTCGCGGCGCCAGGCCAGGAGATCGCCGAGCCGTTCGCGGAAGGCGGCATCGAAATGCGGATTGCCGTGCGTGCCGCTCATGGCGCGACGCCCGCTGCTTCGCCGGCCAGTGCCGCGTCGAGCCGCGCCGCGGCGGCGGCATCGGCCGGCAGGCCGAAGCGCAGCCAATCCGGCGCCGCGTCGAAACGGCGGACGAAAATGCCGTGGCGGCAGAGCCTGTCGAACAATCGAGCGGCGTCCTTCGTCGCCGCCAGCCGGAAGAGGTCGGTGCCGCCGATCACCGCCACATCGTGCCGCAGCAACAGCGTGTCGAGCGCGGCGGCGGCGGCCGAAAGGCGCCGGCGCGTCGCGGCGATCCAGTCGCGGTCGGCGAAGGCGGCGACGGCGACGGCGGCGGCGGGGCCGCTCACCGCCCAGGGGCCGAGCGCGGCGGCGACGGTCGCGGCGACGGAAGGTTCGGCGACGGCGAAGCCGAGCCTGAGCCCGGCGAGGCCGAAGAACTTGCCGAACGAGCGCAGCAGGATCACGCCGGGCGTGCCGGCCCGCGCGGCCAGGCTGGCGGCGGGAGCGACATCGGCGAAGGCCTCGTCCACCACCAGCCAGCCGCCCCGGGCGCGCAGCGCCGCGCTCGCCGCCAGCAACTCCTCCGGCGGCAGGATGCGGCCGTCGGGATTGTTCGGGTTGCTCAGCACCAGGCCGTCGCAGCAGGGCGGCAGGGCGGCGAGGCTGTCGATCGCCATCACCTCATGTCCGGCCGCGGCCCAGCACGCCGCGTGCTCGCCGTAGGTCGGCGCCAGCACCGCCACCTGTCCGGGCGGCCGCAGCCGCGGCAGCCACTGGATCAGCGCCTGCGAGCCCGGCGCGGCGACCAGCAGGGCGGGGTCGGCGACGCCGTAATGGCCGGCGGCCGCCTGGCGCAGGCGTCGCCCGAGCGCCGCATCCGGCAGCCGCGCCCAGAGGTCAGGCGGCGGCGGCGTGAAGGCATGGGGCCAGGGATTGATGCCGGTGCTGAGGTCGAGCCAGGGCCGCGGCGCAGCGGCAAATTCGCGCGCCGCAGAGCCGAGGTCGCCGCCGTGATATACCGGCGCCGGTCCCGCGACGTGTCGAGGTACGTGGTTCATGCCGTTCACGCCGATCCCTGATCGTGCCCTCTTTACCACGGCCGCCGCGGCGGCCGCACGGAAATGACGGTCGCGCTGCACGCGGCGGCGCTGCTGCTGGCGCTGATCCTGGACGCGGCGGTCGGCTACCCCGACCCGCTCTACCGCGCCATCGGCCATCCGGTGAGCTGGACCGGCGCGCTGATCGCGAGCCTCGACCGCGGCCTCAACGACGAGCACGCGGCGGACCGCCAGCGCCGCCTGCTCGGTTTGCTGGCTTTGCTGCTCGTCCTGCTCGCGAGCGGCATCGCCGCGCTGCTGCTGCAGCGCCTGCTACTCGCCCTGCCGCTCGGCTGGCTGCTGCTGGCGCTGGTCGCCGCGAGCCTGCTGGCGCAGCGGAGCCTCCATCGCCATGTCGCCGAGGTGGCGGGCGCGCTGGAAGGCGGCGGCCTCGCCGCCGGGCGCGCCGCGGTGGCGCATATCGTCGGCCGCGATCCCGAGACGCTCGATGAGGCCGCCGTCGCCCGCGCCGCGATCGAAAGCCTGGCGGAGAATTTCTCCGACGGCGTGGTGGCGCCGGCCTTCTGGTTCCTGCTCGCCGGCCTGCCGGGCATGGCGCTCTACAAGGCGATCAACACCGCCGACAGCATGATCGGGCATCTGACGCCGCGTCACGCCGCCTTCGGCTTCGCCGCGGCGAAGCTCGACGACCTGGCGAACCTGCCGGCCTCGCGCCTTGCCGCCGGCCTGTTCATCGCCGACGCTTGGCTCGCCGGCGCCGATGCCCGCGCCGCCCTGGCGGCGGTGCGGCGCGACGCCGGCCGGCACCGTTCGCCGAATGCCGGCTGGTGCGAGGCGGCGCTCGCCGGCGCGCTCGGCCTCGCGCTCGCCGGCCCGCGCAGCTATGACGGCGTTACGGTCGAAGACGCCTGGATGGGCGATGGCCGCCGCGCCGCGACGGCGGCCGACATCCGCGCCGCGCTCCGGCTCTATCGCCGCGCCTGCCTGCTGCTCTGGCTGCCGGTGGCGATCGCGGCGCTGCTCCTGCGGTGACAGCGGCGCCATCCGGTGGGACAATGCGCCATGGCCATCGACGTCCTCGGCATCGACCATTGCGTGCTCAGGGTCAGCGACCTCGCCCGCGCGCTCCGCTTCTACGGCGAGGTGCTGGGCTGCCATGAAGAGCGGCGCCTCGCCGACCTCGGCCTGGTGCAGCTTCGCGCCGGCCGCGCCATGATCGACCTGGTGGATCTCGCCGGCCCGCTCGGCCGGGCCGGCGGCGGCGCGCCGGGCCAGGGCGGCCGCAACATGGATCATCTCGCGCTGCGCATCGCCACCTTCGATGAAGCGGCGCTCCGCGCGCATCTTGCGGCGCATGGCGTGGCACCCGGCGCCGTCGGCATCCGCTACGGCGCCGAGGGCAACGGCCCGTCGATCTATATCCAGGACCCCGACGGCAATGTCATCGAGCTGAAGGGGCCGCCCGATCCGGCCTGACCGCGCCGCCGCGCGCCGGCGCCAGGTTCACACGTCGACGCTGCCGCCGTTGTCGTCGAAGCCGCCGCCACCGCCGTCGTCGAAGCCGCCGGACGATTGATCGTCGTAATTCTGCTGGTCGCCGGGGTCGGAGGCGTCGCTGATGTCGGGGCCGGGGCCCGAGCCGGCATTGTCGCCATAGTAGTTGTTGACGATGGTTTCGCGCTCCCCGACCGGGGCATAGCCGGCGGTGCCGCCCCAGCCGCCGAGCGAGGGACCGAAGGGGCTGGCGCCATAGCCGAGCATGCGCTCGATGCCCTGGAACAAGAGCGCGCCGCCGGCGAAGCCGGCGGCGGTGCTGAGCGCCGAACGCAGGAAGCCGCCGCCCGGCTGGCCATAGGCCGGCTGCGGATAGGCGGGCTGCTGATAGGCCGGCTGGGGCTGGTAATATTGCGGCTGCGGCGCCGGGTCGGCGCGCCGGCCCCAGGGCCCGCCGGCCGGTGCCGGCGGCGGGG
>DATKQA010000679.1:0-2495 GCA_035523835.1 Candidatus Sulfotelmatobacter sp. | reverse complement strand
CGGCCCGCTCCTGGCCGGCACCGACCACCTGCCGCACACGCACAACCTGGCCAAGAACGCCTATACCCGCGGCCAGCCGGAACACGGCGTGGAACTGGCCGACGAACTCGAGCGCATCGTCGCGCTGCACGACGCCTCGACCATCGCCGCCGTCATCGTCGAGCCGGTGGCCGGCTCGACCGGCGTGCTGATCCCGCCGAAGGGCTATCTGCAGCGGCTGCGCCAGATCTGCGACAAGCACGGCATCCTGCTCATCCTCGACGAGGTCATCACCGGCTTCGGCCGGCTCGGCGCCGGCTTCGCCGCCGATCATTTCGGCGTGCAGCCGGACCTGATGACCGTGGCCAAGGGCCTCTCCAACGCCACCGTGCCGATGGGCGCCGTGTTCGTGCGCAAGGGCATCTACGACGCCTTCATGAACGCGCCGGAGAACACGATCGAACTGTTCCACGGCTATACCTATTCGGCGCATCCGCTGGCCTGCGCCGCGGCGCTGGCCACGCTCGACGTCTACCAGGAAGAGGGGCTGTTCCAGCGCGCCGCCGACCTCGCGCCCTATTTCGCGGACGCGGTGCATTCGCTGAAAGGCACGCGCAACGTCATCGATCTGCGCAACCTCGGCCTGATCGGCGCCGTCGAGCTGGAACCGATCCCCGGCAAGCCGACGGCGCGCGCCTTCGATGCCTTCCTCAAGGCCTATGACAAGGGGCTGCTGATCCGCACCACCGGCGACATCATCGCGCTGTCGCCGCCGCTGATCGCCGAGAAGCGCCATGTCGACCAGATCTTCGATCTGCTGAGCGGCGTGTTGAAAGAGGCCGCCTGAGGCAAGGTCCGATCGGGCAGGCCCGCGCCCCCCCGCTGTCACCCTGGCGCAGGCCGGGGTCCATCGCGGCGTTCGTCACGGCTGTCCCTTCTGGATGCCGGCTTGTCGCCGGCGTGACGACGAGAAGGAGTGGTCGCGGCTTTTACCGTCGCCCCAAGCGCACCCTCGTCTTCACCCCAGTACATCCTTCACCGTCGCCCCGGCGCAAGCCGGGGTCCAGACGAATTGTGCGACGTCCCTGGATGCCGGCTTGTCGCCGGCATGACGACGATGAACGATGCCGGCTCCGTGCTCGAAACGGGGACAAGGCGGGCGGGCATGACCGGGAGCAAGGCGCTGCGCCCGATCGGAGGCTAGACTTCCGCCAGCTTCGGCCGCCTGCCGTTGAGATAGTCGAACGGCATGGCGGCCTCGAAGGCGAAGGCCGCTTCGAAGACCGAAGCATCGTCGAAACTGCGGCCGACGAGCTGGATGGCCGTCGGCACGCCGTTGCCGGCGAAGCCGCTCGGCAGGCTGGCGACCGGCAACTGCCCCAGCATGTTGAAGGGATAGGTCAGGTACCATTGCCGCGGCGAAGGCTGCACCTTGTTGGCGATGACCAGGGGATCGCGCCCGGGATTGAAGGTCGCCGGCACCGCCGGCAGCGCACAGGTCGGGCAGACCAGCAGGCGATGGCGCTCCAGGATCGGCCCGAGGGTCGCATACATGCGCGCCTGCTCCTCCTCGGCGGCCAGCAGGTCGCCGACGCCGACCTTGAGGCCCTGTTCGATCACCGCCACGGCGCCGTCCGACATCAGGTGCCGCCAGCGCTCCAGCAGATGGCCGCGGCGCGCGGCGATGCGGGCGGCGGCGCGCAGGCTGCCGCGCCGCAGCACCGTCTCGCTCCAGCCGATGTCGACTTCCTCCACGCTGGCGCCGAGGTCGCGCAACACCTGCAATGCCCGCCGGGTGTTGGCCTCGACCTCCGGATCGATGCTGTAGTAGCCGAGGTTCGGCGAATAGGCGATGTTCCAGCCCTTGATGCTGCCCGGCCCGGCCGGCAGCGCCACGCTATCGCGAAGCGAGGTGATGTCGGCCGCGTGCCAGCCGGCCATCACCGACTGCATCAGGCGGCCGTCGGCCACGCTGCGCGCGAGCGGCCCGTAGTGCAGGTAGGTGTCGTAGTTCGCCGGGCCGGCGATCGGATTGCGGCCGTAGGGCGGCTTGTAGCCGAACAGGCCGTTGACCGCCGCGGGGATGCGGATGGAGCCGCCGCCGTCGGAGCCGTCGGCCAGGGTGGCGAGGCCGGCGGCGAGCGCCGCGCCGGCGCCGCCCGAAGAGCCGCCGGCGGTATAGTCGAGGTTCCAGGGATTGCGCGTCGCGCCCCAGAGCGGCGTGTTGGTGACGGCCGCGATGCCGAGTTCCGAGGCGGTGCTGCGCGCGAGCAGGATGGCGCCGGCATCGAACAGGCGTTGCACGGTCGGCGCCGTCAGCGTGTCGCGCTGGTCGACGAAGGCATGGCAGCCGGCGGTGGTGATCTCGCCCTTGATCGGATGCAGGTCCTTGATCACCACCGGGATGCCTTCGAGGGCGCGGATGGTGGTGCCGCCGGCGCGATAGCGCGCTTCGGCATGGCGCGCCTGCTCCAGCGCGCGCTCGAAATAGGTATGGGCGAAGGCATTGACCGCGG
>DATKQA010000678.1:0-4715 GCA_035523835.1 Candidatus Sulfotelmatobacter sp. | reverse complement strand
GCCTCGGGCATGGGCCGGGCCGGCGCCGTCCGCTTCGCCCGCGAGGGGGCGAGCGTCACCGTCGTCGATGTCGACGCGGCCGGTGTGCAGGCTGTGGTGGAAGAGATTCAGGCCGCCGGTGGCAAGGCGAAGGGCATCGTCGCCGATCTGCGCGAGGATGCCAACGCTCGACGGATCGTGCGCGAGACGGCCAACAGCTTCGGGGGCCTCGATTTCGTCTGGAATCACCTCGGCCACCCCGGGCCGGCTTCGGTCGAAGGCATCGACATGAGCGATTTCGCGCTCGCCGTCGACCTCAACCTGCGCTCGCAGATCGTCACCACCGAGGCGGCCTTGCCGGAACTCAGGGCGCGCGGCGGCGGCAGCCTGCTCTATACCGCCTCGACCTCGGGCCTGACCGGCTCGCCGTTCAGCCCGGTCTATTCGGCGGTGAAATTCGGCGTCGTCGGCTTCGTGCGTGCGCTGGCCAAGCGCGTTGCCAAGGAGAATATTCGCGTCAATGCCGTCTGCCCGGGCGCTACCGACACGCCGATGCTGCGCGTGTTCGTGGCGCGTCCCGACCAGCAGAGCACGCGCGGCCGCGATCCCGAACAGCTTGTCGCCCAGCGCGCCGGGCAAAACCCGATGGGCCGGCCGGCCCGGCCGGAGGAGATCGCCAACGCCGCGCTGTTCCTCCTGTCCGACGAGGCCTCCTTCATCACCGGTGCCGCCTTGCCGGTCGACGGCGGCACGACGGCCTGAAACGGAGCAGGTGACGCGGCATTGAACGGCGAGGGAGCTGCAGCATGAAATTCGGCGCCATGGTCGTACCCCGCGCCGCCGATTGGCGGCTGTTCGTGGAGTTGGAGGACATGGGCTTCGACAGTGCCTGGTCGCCCGATTCGCAGATGATCTATTCCGATACCTATGCGATCCTGGCACTGGCGGCCGCGCATACTTCGCGTATCAGGCTCGGCACCGGCGTGGCGATCGCGCCGACACGCCTTGCGCCGGTGACCGCCCATTCGATTGCGACCATCAATCAACTGGCGCCGGGCCGCACCTTCCTGGCGATCGGCACCGGCCATACCGCGATGCGGGTCATGGGCAAGGACCCGATGAAGGCCGGCGCGTTCCGCGAATACCTTCGGGTGGTGCGGGCGCTACTGCATGGCGAGGAAGTCGACTATGCGCTGGACGGCGAAAGCCACGACATCCGCTTCCTGCACCCGAGCGACGGTTTCGTCAATGTCGCGGAGCCGGTGCCGATCTATGTGGCGGCCGACGGGCCATTGGCCTTGAAGGCCGTCGGGGCCTATGGCGATGGCCGCGTCTGCTCGCACAACCAGACGAAGGCCAGGCTGTTGCAGAGCCTGGAAACGATCCGCGAGGGCGCCACAGCGGTCGGCCGCGTCGTGCCGATGGATTTCCACACCGCCGCCCTCAGCTACGCCTGCGTGCTCAAGCCCGGCGAAAGCATGACCTCCGACCGCGTGATCGACGAGATCGGATCGATGGCGGCCGCCTCGCTGCACTATTGGTGGGAGCTGTACCAGAAGGACGGCGACACCAGCACCGTTGCCGGGCGCTGCTGGAACCTGTGGGAGGAATATCTGCATTTCACCGAAAAGATGGAACTGCCGCTGGGCAAGCGCTATCAGCAGGTCCACCTCGGCCACTGCGCCTTCCTGCCGCCGGAGGAGCGCCGCTTCATCACCGAGGACCTGATCCGCTCGACCGGCGGCCTGGTGGGAACCCCGGAGGAGATCATCCATATGCTGCGCGAGCGCGAGGCCATGGGACTCAAGGAAATCGCCTTGCTTCCCGCGATGCCGACGGCGCGGCGCAATCTCCGCGACTTTGCCGAGCAGGTGATCGCCCGCTATTGACTGAGAACTTTGCCCCCATGCACGCTTTCGATCTCGGTGATCCCCAGGTCAATGCCGATCCCTTTCCGAGCTTTGCCCGGCTGCGGGTGGAGGACCCGGTACATTGGTCGGCGCCGATGAAGGCCTGGATCGTCACGCGCTATGACGACGTGCGCCGCATCGCGCTCGACAATACCGATATTTCCGCCGATCGGTTGACGCCCTTCTTCCGCGCCGATCCCGACGGCCGCCGCGGCGGGGTCGAGCATCTCATGCGCTACCTGAACCATTGGATGGTGTTCCGCGACCCGCCGGATCACACCCGGCTGCGCCGGCTCTTCAACAAGGTATTCACGCCATCGGCCGTGGCGGCGCTCAGGCCCGATATCGAGGCAGTGGTTTCCGACTTGCTCGACGGCCTGGCGGTCAAGACCAGGGCTGGCGAAGCCATCGACTGGATCGCCGACTTTGCCTATCCGCTGCCGGCGACGGTGATCATGGATCTGCTCGGGGTGCCGCGGATCGATATCGAGAGGGTGAAGCTCTGGTCGGACGACATAGCCCTGTTCATCGGCACCGCCCAGGTGGCGGGCGACAAATACGGCCGCGCCGAGGCCGGCGCCAAGGCAATGTCGGCGTATTTTCGCGGCTTGGTCGATGCCCGCACCGTCCTGCCCGCGGATGATTTGATCAGTCGTCTGGTCTTGGCCCGCGACGAGCGCGAGAGCCTGAGCACCGACGAGGTGATCGGCACCTGCATCCTGCTGCTCTTCGCCGGGCACGAGACCACCGCCAATCTGATCGGCAACGGTTTTTACTACTGCATGCGCTTTCGCGGCGAATGGGAACGCTTGCAGGCGGACCCGGCGTTGATCGAGCCCGCCGTCGAGGAATGGCTGCGCTACGACGGGCCGAGCGGCGCCCTGGCACGGGTGGTGGCGGCCGACCTCGAATTCGGCGGCAAGCAGCTCAGGCGTGGCGAACGTGTTTTCGCCTTCATGAACGCGGCCAATCGCGACCCAGCCCAGTTCGCCGAGGCCGAACGTTTCGATGTCGGCCGCTCACCCAATCCGCACCTCACGTTCGGCCACGGCATCCACTTCTGCCTCGGTGCGCCGCTCGCCCGGCTGGAAGCGCAGATCGCGCTCCGCCGTCTGCTCGAGCGCTTCCCCGATGTTCGCCTTGCCGGCGACGCGGAACCGGCTTGGCACGATTCCCTGATCCTCCGCGGCATCAAGGCGCTCCCGGTCCACTTGTAGGATGTTGTCGGGCAGCCGCCAGTCGGACTTGCCGTAGCCGCCAAGAGGTTCCATAAATCGATGCATTCGCTGGCAGATTTTCCGCGCCGTCGGGAGTAACGATCATGCGTTTGACGCTTCATACCGATTTTGCCCTTCGGGTCTTGATTCAAGTCGGCATCAACGACGGCGCGCTCACCACCATCGACGGCATTGCCAAGGGCTTCGGCATCTCCAAGAACCATCTGATGAAGGTGGTAAACGACCTCAGCCAGAAGGGCTATCTCGACACCGTGCGCGGACGCAACGGCGGCATCCGCCTGATGCGCAAACCGAGCGAGATCAACGTCGGCCAGGTTGTGCGCGAAACCGAGGGACAGCTCGAAATCCTCGGCTGTCTGCACCAGACCGGCTATTGCCGCATCGAACCTGCTTGTGTGCTGCGCGGCGTGGTTCAGGACGCGGCCGACGCCTTTATCAGCGTATTCGACCGCTATACGCTGGCCGACCTGATAAAGCCACGCAACGCGCTGGCGTCGCTGCTGCGGTTGGATCTGGCGGCGACCTGACCATAGGGGAGGATGCGATGTCTCTCGAACTTCGGCCGCTTCACCCGCTATTCGTTGCCGAGGCGAGCGGCATCGACCTGCGCCGGCCGCTGAATGCCGCGGAGGTCGGCGAGATCGAGCGGGCGATGAACGAGCACGCCGTTCTCGTCTTTCGCGGCCAGCCGCTGTCGCAGGCGGATCAGGTACGTTTCGCCGAGAGCTTCGGCCCGCTCGATATCGGCCTGCGCAAGCTCTATGGCGGCGGCAAGGGCGGGCCGCACCGCCTGGATTTCGACACCTTGCTCGACATTTCCAATGTCGAGGTCGACGGCTCACTCTCCAGGCGCGATTCACGCAAGAACATGAGCAATCTCGCCAACCAGCTCTGGCATAGCGACAGTTCGTTCCAGCGGCCGAAGGCGCAGTATTCCATGTTGTCGGCGGTGGTCGTGCCATCCTGGGGCGGCGAGACGGAGTTTGCCGACCTCCGCGCCGCCTATGACGCTTTGCCTGGCGACCTGCGCCGCGACATCACCGGGCTCGAGGCGGAGCACTACGCGCTGCATTCCCGCATCATGCTGGGTGACGCCGGCTATAGCGAGGCGCAAATGGCAGCGATCCCGCCGGTCTGCTGGCCGCTGGCGCAGGTCCATCCGGGATCGAGGCGCCGCTTGCTCTTCGTCGGCGTGCATGCCCGCCGGATCATCGACTATCCCCTGGCGGAAGGTAGGGTCTTGCTCAGCGACCTGTTGGAGCATGCGACGCAGCGCCAGTTCGTCTATCGCCACGAGTGGCAGGTCGGCGACCTGGTGATGTGGGACAACCGCTGCACCGTCCATCGCGGCCGCCGCTACGATCTTGCCGAGCGCCGCGAATTGCGCCGCACCACCACCGACGATCTGCTGCCGGTCCAGATGGCGGCGGCGTAGAACAACTATTCTTCGCCGCTTCGTTTCCGGTCAGAGTAGGAACACGCCCTTGCCGTCGACCTGCTTGTCGAACAGCGTATAGGCCTCCCCGGCCTGGTCGAGCTGCCAGCGATGGGTGAACAATTGATCGACGTCGACGCCGCGCTCCACCGA
>DATKQA010000677.1:0-4181 GCA_035523835.1 Candidatus Sulfotelmatobacter sp. | reverse complement strand
GCGGCGTGTCGAACTGCGGCAGGAACTGCACCGCGCGCACGATCGGCCCGGCAATGAGCTGCGGGAAGAAGGCGATGAACAGCGCCAGCTCGAACAGGCTTTTGCGCGCCGGAAGCTTGCCGCGATAGACGTCGATCGTGTAGCTCAACGACTGGAAGGTGAAGAAACTCACGCCGACCGGAAGCACGATATGCAGCGTGTTCCAGCTTGCTTTGAGGCCGAAGGCATCCAGTGCGGCGACGGTGGAGGCGGCGAAGAAGTTGAAATATTTGAAGAAGCCGAGCACGCCCAGGTTCATGCACAGGCTGACCAGCAGCCATCGCCGGCGCTTCTGCCGCTCCGCCGTCGCCTCGATCAGCCGGGCGACCGTGTAGTCGACCAGGGTCGAGAACATGATCAGGAAGGTGAAGCGATAGTCCCAGGCGGCGTAGAAGAGATAGCTGGCGATCAGCAGCACCGCCTTGCGCCAGCGATCGGAGCGCAGACTCCAGTGCAGGCCGAAGACGATGGCGAAGAAGACCAGGAAACGCGGCTCGACGAAGAGCATGCCGCCGGCTCAGGAAGGGGCGCCCGGCGCCGCGGCATCGCGCGGCGCGTTCGAGCCGTGCATCGCCCGGCAGAGCGCGGCGCCGATCTGGCGCGACAGCGCCACGGCCGAGGGCTCCTGCAGATGCGCGTCATCATACCACAGCCTGCTGTCGGCGAATTCCGGCACCCGGCGGGGATCGTTGAAGTTCAGCAGCGGAATATCCGGCGCCAGGGCCGGCCAGGCCTGCTGCAATGCGCGATCCTCGTCGACATCGCCGGCGAGTGGCGAGGGCATGATGAGGAGGCCGATGGCGGGCGCCAGCGTGTGCGCCTGCCGCACCAGCGCCCTGATCGCGTCGAGACGATAGGCGGGCAGCGGCATCGCCGGACCGGTATCGGCCAGCAGCTCCGCCAGGCGGCGCTTAAATTCGGGCATCCCGTCCAGCATGAATTCGGCGCGCCGTGCCAGCGCCGCGCCGCGCAGCTTGTCGACGGACAGCGGCATGAAGCCGCGGCGGGTGAAGTCGATGCGCGAGACTTCGTCGGCATCGACCGCATTGATCGGCGGCTTGAACAGGGCGGAGACCAGGTCGCCGGTGCCGGTTTCGTCATAGGCGAAGGCGAGGAAGAGCGTCACGGTCCGCCAGAGCCGGCCGAGGATCGAGTGCGGCACCGACCAGAGATCGTCGAAGGCCGTGCGCATGTCGTCGGGATGGCTGAAGTAGCGGATGCGATCGTCGCTCATATGGTCGAGCGGGATCACGGTATTGAGCGGCAGGTCCATGAACACCCAGCGCAGGTGCGGCAGCGCGAGCGCCCGGGTGCGGCGGACGAGATAGCGCTGTTCCAGCCAGTTCAGACGCGGCACACCGAGATTGTAGCTGTGCATGCTGCAACCCTGCGCCGCGGCACCGGCATCCACCGACACCGGATCGAGCTGCGTCGCCACGTGGCTGGAGCCGATGAAGAGCGTATCGACGCCGCCGCCGTGGCGGGCGAGGTCGGCGAGCTTGGCGTCCAGCACCGGCAGCGGCGGCGAGCCGGGCCAGCCGCGCGCCAGGTAGCTGATCCCGGCACATGTGCCGATGAAGGACAGGAGCAGCAGAAGACCCGCCAGCAGCAGACGACGGCGACTATGAGCGTGAATTTCCGCCTTCGCGGTATGCAGGATGTTCAGGGCGATCGCGGTCGGTGCATTCACGACAAATCCGGGCGTTGCCCGCCTGTTGGTTCAGATCATCGCGCTGCATGGCTACCCTCTCCTGTAGCGAGAGGAAGCATCGGAAAAGCCGCACTATCGATGTCGCTGCGCTCGGCATGACACTGCAACCGACGGGGCCGGATGCGGAAAGCATTTTTGTGAGAAAACTGGGGCACGCGCGCCGGCGGAGCGGCGGCCGGCGCGCATGACGTCCAACCCGGTTCGGCGGCGGGCCGCTTCAGGCGGCCGGCGCCGGCCGGGCCCGCTGGTTGTACAGCAGCTTGCGAATGCGCTCCTGTTCCGCCGCCGGCAGCTTGGTAACGTCGGTCGACAGGTCGGCGCCCACCGCCATGCCGCGCTGCACCGCCGGGCGGCTGCCGATCTCCTCGAACCAGCGTTTGAAATACTTGAACTCCTCGATGTCCTGCCCCTGCGCTTTCCAATTCACCGTCCAGGGATAGGAGATCATGTCGGCGATGGTATAGTCGTCGCCGGCGAGATAGCGGCGGTCGTAGAGCCGGTTGTTCAGCACGCCGTAGAGCCGGTTGGCCTCGTCGGTGAAGCGGCGCACGGCATAGGACTGGTCGCCCTCGCGGTCGCCCAGGCGGCGGAAATGCCCGCATTCGCCGAGCTTCGGTCCCTGGTTCGCCATCTGCCAGATCAGCCATTGCGCCACCTCGTACTTCTGCCGCGTCTCCTGCGGCCAGAAGCGGCCGGCCTTCTCGGCGATGTACATCATGATGGCGCCGGACTCGAAGATGGTGATCGGCTTGCCGCCGCCCTTCGGCTCGTGATCGACGATGGCCGGCATGCGGTTGTTCGGACTGATGCCGAGGAACATGTCGGAGAACTGGTCGCCGCGGCTGATGTTGACCGGAACGATCTTGTAAGGCAGGCCGCATTCCTCGAGCAGGATGGTGACTTTCTTGCCGTTCGGCGTCGGCCAGTAATGCACGTCGATCATCGCCCTCTCCCTCCGTTGCGAAACCGTTCCCGTAAGATGTCGTGGCAAGGCGCAAAGGCAAGCGCCGCCGCCCCGTTCCGCCGCCTCAGCCCGGCGCGAAGCCGAAGGCGCGCTCGAAGCGCCGGGCATAGGCCGGCCAGACCGCCGGATTGAGCAGCCGCGGCGGCCGTTTGCCGTCGAGGATCGCCAGCATCTGCTCGGCGGCGATCTTGGCGATATTGGCCCGCGCCTCGCGCGTCACCCCGGCCGTGTGCGGGCTGACCAGGACGTTGTCGAACTGCAGCAGCGGATGGTCCGCCGGCGGCGGCTCCTTGGCCCAGACGTCGAGGCCGGCCCCGGCCAGCCGCTTCTCGGCCAGCGCCGTGGCCAGCGCCGCTTCGTCATGGATGCCGCCGCGGGCGGTCGAGATGAAATAGGCGTGCGGCTGCATCAGGGCGAATTGCCGGCGTCCGATCATGCCGCGCGTGTCGGCAGCGAGCGGGCAATGCAGCGAGACATAGTCGGCCCGCCGCAGCAGGTCGTCGAGCGCCACCGGCTCGGCGCCGCGGGCGGTTATCTCGGCGGCCGAGAGATAGGGATCGCAGGCCAGCACGCGCATGGCGAAGAGGCTGCGGCAAAGCTCCGCCACGCGGCTGCCGACATGGCCGATGCCGACCACGCCGATGCACTTGCCGTAGATGTCGTTGCCCATGAAGGCATTGCGCTCGATGCCGGAGGCGCGGCGCATGACGCGGTCGGTCTGGATGATGCGCTTCGACAGGCAGAGCATCATGGCCAGCACATGCTCGGCCACCGCCTCCCGGTTGCCGCCGGCCTGGTTGACCGCCAGCACGCCGGCCCTGGTGCAGGCCTCCAGGTCGACGGTGTCGTAGCCGGCGCCGTTGGTCGATACCGCGAGCAGGTTCGGCGTCCGCGCCAGCAGCGCCGCATCGACGTGGTACTTGGCATGCAGCTCGTCGCGCGACGAACCCACCTGATAGGCATGGGCGGCAGCCAGCACCGCCGCCGCCTCGTCGTCGGGGCTGTCGTTCTCCAGCCGCTGCAAGCGGATATCCGGCCGCTCGCCCAGGATGTCGGCGAAGCACCCGTCGGCCAGGTATTTCACATAGAAAACGCGCTTGGTATTGACGGTCATCAGCCGGGTTCCTCCTGGCGGTTCTTCTGGCGCGGGCCGGTTGCGGCCCTATTCCTACCCCGAAGCGCCAAGCCGCGAAACCGGCATCGCCGAACCCCTGCCCTGCGGTCGCCGCAGCAAAGCAAAGCTGTGCAAAACGGCCGGGCGGACTATCATCGGTCTCAGGCGTCCGCCGCCGGCGGGCGGGGCAGACGCGGCGCACGGCAACGACGCCGCGGCAAAACGACGGGGAGACATGGCGATGTCGTCGGCAGCCTTCATCAAAGCGCGCGATTTTCTCCTGGGATGCCGCGAGGACTATGCCACCGCCTATCGCGACTTTCGCTGGCCGGAGCTCGGCCAGTTCAATTGGG
>DATKQA010000676.1:0-4271 GCA_035523835.1 Candidatus Sulfotelmatobacter sp. | reverse complement strand
CTCGGCTCGAAGAAGACGCATGCGGCCCGGCTGGAGCGGCTGCGCCGGATGGGGTTCGGCGACAACGACCTGGCCCGCATCCACGGCCCGGTCGGCCTGTCGATCGGCGCTAAGTCGCCGTCCGAGATCGCCATCGCCATCATGGCGCAGGTGACCCAGAGCCTGCGGCAGGCCGCTCCGTGAATTTCGGCCGCGTACCCCTGGAGCAGGCGGAAGGCGCCATCCTCGGCCACAGCGTCAGCGCCGGGACCTTGCGGCTGAAGAAAGGACATCGCCTCTCCGCCCAGGACATAGCCGGCTTCCGCGCCGCCGGCTGGACCTCGGTGGTGGCGGCACAGTTCGAAGCGGGCGATGTGCCGGAGGACCAGGCGGCGGCGGTCGTTGCGGCGGCGGCGGCCGGCGACGGGGTCAAGGTACAGGCCGCCTTCACCGGGCGCTGCAATCTCTACGCCGATGCCGCCGGGGTGGCGGTGATCGATGTCGCGCGGGTCGAGCGGCTCAACAGCGTCGACGAAGCCTTGACCATCGCCACCGTGCCGGCCTTCGACGTGGTCGAGCCGGGACAGATGCTGGCGACGGTGAAGGTGATTCCCTTCTCCGCCCCGTCCGCTGCCGTGGCGCGCTGCACGGCCATAGCCGGCGAAGCCGGTCCGCTGGTTCGCGTGGCGGCCTTCCAACGGCGTTCGGTGGGGCTGGTCATGTCGCGTCTGCCGGGCACCAAGGCGAGCGTGCTGGAGAAGACCGTCGCCGCGGTGCGCGACCGGGTGGAAGCGCTCGGCAGCACGCTCGATGCCTGGCTCGATTGCGATCATGCCGACGCCGCCGTGGCGGCGTGCGTCCGCCAACTGCTGCAGCGCGGCTGCGCGCCGATCCTGGTGTTCGGCGCTTCCGCCATCGTCGACCGCCGCGACGTGATCCCGGCCGGCATCGTGCTGGCCGGCGGCACCGTCGATCATTTCGGCATGCCGGTCGATCCCGGCAATCTGCTGCTGCTGGCGCATCACGGCGCGGTTCCGGTCATCGGGCTGCCCGGCTGCGCGCGCTCGCCGAAGCTGAACGGCTTCGACTGGGTATTGCAGCGGCTGCTGGCCGGCATTCCCGTGCGCGGCGCCGATCTGGCGCGCATGGGGGCCGGCGGCCTGCTCAAGGAAATTCCCTCGCGGCCGCAGCCGCGCGACGGCAAGGCGGCGCCGGCCATCGTCGCACCGCGCGCGCCGCGCATCGCCGCCGTCGTCCTCGCCGCCGGCAAATCCAGCCGCATGGGCCGCAACAAGCTGCTCGAAACGGTCGACGGCAAGGCCATGATCGTGCATGTGGTCGATGCGGTACTGGCGTCCGCCGCCAAGCCCGTCGTCGTCGTCACCGGCAACGAGGCCGATGCGGTGCGCGCCGCCCTGGCCGGCCGCCGGGTGCGCTTCGTGCACAATCCGGATTTCGCCGCCGGCCTCAGCAGTTCGCTGCGCGCCGGCCTCGCGGCGCTGCCCGAGGATTGCGACGGCGCTTTCGTCTGCCTCGGCGACATGCCGCGGGTGAAGGCGGCGCAACTCGACAAGCTGATCGCCGCCTTCAACCCGGTCGAGGGCCGCGCCATCGTCGTGCCGACCTTCTCCGGCAAGCGCGGCAATCCCGTGCTCTGGGCGGCGAGTTTCTTCCCGGCCATGAAGGCGGTGGCCGGCGACGTCGGCGCCAAGCACCTGATCGGCGAGCATATCGACCAGGTGCGCGAGGTGGCGATGGACGACGGCGCCATCCTGCTCGATATCGACACGCCGCAGGCGCTCGCCGCCTTGCGCGGCGGAGGTTGAACATGGGCTTCGATCCCGCCGCGCTGCGCCGGCAGTTTCCGATCCTGGCCCGGCCGGTGCACGGCAAGGCGCTGCATTACCTCGACAACGGGGCGACGGCACAGATGCCGCAGGCGGTGCTCGACGCGGTGATCCGCCACGAGACGCACGCCCGCGCCAACGTGCTGCGCAGCGTGCACTATCTCGCGGAGGCGGCGACGGAGGCCTACGAGGCGGCGCGCGCGACCATGGCGCGCTATCTCAACGCCCGGGCGCCGGAAGAGGTGGTGTTCACCTCGGGCTGCACGGCGGCGATCAACCTGGTGGCGCATTCCTTCGTCGCCGGGCTGCAGCCGGGCGACGAGGTGCTGATCTCGCTGATCGAACACCACGCCAATTTCGTGCCCTGGCAGATGGCGCGCGAGCGCCGCGGCATCGTGCTGAAGGCCATCCCGGTGACCGCCGACGGTCGCCTCGATCTCGCCGCCCTGGAGCGCCTGGTCACGCCGCGCACCAGGCTGATCTCGCTGACGCACGCCTCCAACGTCACCGGCGCCGAGACCGACGTCGCCACGGTCGTCGCCGCCGCGCGCACGGTCGGCGCCAGGGTCATGCTCGACGGCGCGCAGCGCGCCCCGCACGGGCCGCTCGACGTGCAGGCGCTCGGCATCGATTTCTACGCCCTGGCCGGGCACAAGATGTTCGGTCCGAACGGGGTCGGCGTGCTCTGGGGCCGCCGGGAACTGCTGGCCGCCCTGCCGCCGTTTCTCGGCGGCGGCGAAATGATCGCCCGCGTCAGGCTGGAAGAGACCACCTATGCCGAGCCGCCGCATCGCTTCGAGGCCGGCACGCCGCCGATCGCCCAGGCCGTCGGCCTTGCTGCCGCGGCCGAGTGGATCGGCGGCCTCGATCACGAGGCCGTCCACGCGCATTTGAGCGACCTGACCGGACGCCTGCTGGACGGACTTGGCGCTGTCGACAAGGGACGCGAGCGGATCCGCGTCATCGGCCCGGCCGGGCTGCAGGCACGGCTGCCGATCGTGTCCTTTGCCGTGGCGGGCGCGCATCCCCACGACATCTGCCAGATTCTCGATCATCACGGCGTGGCCCTGCGCGGCGGCCACCACTGCGCGCAGCCGCTGATGGATGCTTTCGGCATCGGCGGAACGACGCGGGCGAGCCTCGCTTGCTATAACGACGCGGGCGACATCGACGCGCTCTTGACCGGCCTCGACGACGCGCTCCATAGGCTCACCCGATGACCGCGACCGGCGACATCTACCAGACCGACCTGCTGCGGCTTGCCGCCGAGGCCACGGGCGCCGGGCGGCTGGCCGAGGCCGATGCCAGCGTGACCACCGACAACCCGCTATGCGGCGACCGCATCACCCTCGACCTCAAGCTTGCCGGCGGCAAGGTGAGCGCGCTCGGCCATGACGTGAAGGCCTGCGTGCTGTGCCAGGCGGCGGCCTCGGTCATCGGCCGGCATGCGGTCGGCGCCGACAGCGCGGCGCTCAAGGCCGTTGCCGCGGCGGTGGCGCGCATCCTCAAGCCGGACGGCCTGCCGGCCGCCGCGCCGGGCTGGCCGGAGCTTCAGGCATTCGCGCCTGTCTCCGGGCATAAAAGCCGGCACGCCTGCGTCCTGCTGCCCTTCCGGGCGCTGTCGCAGGCGCTTGATCTGGCGGGGCAAAAGACTGTCTCTTAGAGGAAAATTAACGACATGCCGACAAGGTGGATTTTTGCCTCGGCATGAGGCGCTGGCGTGACGATATGAGTACGAGCAGACGCGGCAGCATCGTGCCGAACCGGGATCCTGCCGTCGAAGAACGCAGCGCCATGCCTCGGCTACTCTCTCCTACTCGATCGTGGCTGCCGATCGGCCTCCTGCTTGCCGGCACCGGCCGGGCCGCCGCCGCCGACAATACGCTGTTTCGCGTCGGCAGCGCCTTCGCCGCAACTGCGGCGATACTGGCGATCGTTCTCGCGCTCGCGCTCGCCGTCGTGCTCTATCGCGCGCTGCACCGGCAACTGGCGCGCACGCGGGAACTGTCGGTCCGCCTCGCCGAAAGCGACGCCGCGCGCCGCGAGGCCGAGCATCGCCACGCCGAGGTGACCTCGCTCATCTCCGACTTCATCTGGGAACTCGATGCCGCCGGGCGGCTCCTCTTCCTGTCGCCGCGCTTCGAGGAACTCTACGGCTACCCGGTAGCCGAGATGATCGGCCAGCCGCTCGATGCGGTGCTGAAGCGCATCGGCGCTTCGCCGGCGACGCCGATGAACCGCGTCGATGCCCGCACCCGGGAGCCGCTGCGCGACATCACCTTTTCCTTCGTCGACCGGTCGGGCGCGCCGCGCCATGCCCGCCTGGACACCCGTCCGCGCCACGACGCCGACGGCCGTTACGTCGGCCATCTCGGCACCGGCCGCGACGAGACCGAGCTGGTCAAGGCCGCGGCCATCGTCAGCGACGTGCAGCATCGCACCACC
>DATKQA010000675.1:0-2638 GCA_035523835.1 Candidatus Sulfotelmatobacter sp. | reverse complement strand
AGTGCAACCCCTTGGACTGCGACGCTGCGCCCGCCTGTAAGCTATCCGGTATCCGAACTGCATGCTATCAGGGCCAGGCATGAGCGAGGAGATGGGGCAATGCGGCGGCTGCTGGTAACAGCCTTGGCGCTCTGGTTGGGCGCCTGCAGCGCGCCGCAGCCCGCCGCCACGGCGCCCGCCGCCCAAGGCCCCGTCCATGCCCCCGGCTCGCCGGAGGAGACTGCCGCCGAAATCTATTGGCGGGCGATGGACTATCTCGACGGCCGCGGCATGCCGCGCGACGACGCCAAGGGCCTCGCGCTGCTGCAGAGCGCGGCCGACAAGGGGCTCGCCGACGCGCAATTCATGCTCGGCCTGCTCTACGATACCGGCCGCGCCGTCAACGAGGATCCGGCAGCGGCTGCCGCCTGGTACGCCAAGGCGGCGGCGCAGAAGCACCCCGAGGCCCAGTTCCTGCTCGGCCTCGACTATTATCGCGGCCGCGGCGTGCGCCGCAACGATGCGCAGGCGGTGAAGCTGTTCGGCGCGGCGGCGGCACGCAACGCCGCCGCCGCCTATCACCTCGGCGTCGCCTACATGCTCGGCCGCGGCGTCGCGGCGAACGATGCCGCGGCGCTCAAATGGCTGCAGCAATCGGCCGACCGGCACTATCCGGAGGCGCAATATCTGGTCGGGCTGATCTACACCAACGGCCGCGGCGTGCCGCGCGACCTCGCCTGGGCGGCGCGCTGGTACGGCAAGGCGGCGGAGCAGGGCCTGGTGCGGGCGCAATACATGCTCGGCCTCGACCTGGTGACCGGCCTCGGCCTGCCGCAGGACCTGGCCGAGGGCTATCGCTGGCTCACGCTGGCCGCCGAGCACGGCGACCAGGAGGCGGCGCGGCTGCGCACCAGCGTCGAGGACAAGCTGGAGAAATCCGACCGCAGCGCAGCGGTGACCTGGGCGAGAAGCTGGAAGCCGCCGGAGGTGCGGCCCTTCGCCGACGCGCCGACCATCCGCTACGTGCAGGTGGCGCTGGCCCGGCTCGGCTACGATATCGGCTCGCCGGACGGCGTTCTCGGCAGCCGCACCAGGGACGCGATCGCCGCCTACCGCGCCAAGTCGGAGGCCGGTTCCGGCGAGCAGATCACCGCCGACTTGCTGGACAGCTTGAGGCTGGCGCTGACGCAGGCCGGCAAGCCCTGATTGTTGACCGTCGCCGGCGCCGCGGCGCCGGGCGCGCCGCTCTGCACCAGCGAGGCCTCGACCTCCTGCGGCGTCACCGAGCGCGAGATCGCCACCATATAGGCGGCGGCGCGCGCATCGAGCAGGAACGGCGGCAGGTGCGCCAGCGTGGTCGGCGAGGCGGCGGAAAGATTCGTCAACTGCGGTGCCCCGATGGTAAGCTCAAGCGCTTGCGCGCTGGTCGCGGTGCTTGCGTCCCCCGCCTCGGCGGCGACAGGGAGCAGGATGCCCACGAGGGCGATAGTCAGGACGCGCGGCAGCAACATGACGGTCTCCCGGCCATTGCATTGATGGCCTATGCGTATGCTACACCGCCGCCCCATCGCGCGATGTGTGATCGTTGTGTCAGAGTCCGGCCTTTACCCGGCGCCGGTTGTGGCATCGAAATGGCGTCAACCTTGCGATAAGCTATAGCGATGAGCGCGGAATCGGGCAACCATCTCTTGCAGGCCGTGGGATCATCGGCAATCGTTCGTTTATGCCTGTTAACCATGATCCTGCCGCTCGCCGCCTGTGCCGGCGCAAAGCCGGCGCCCGGCACTGCCGCCGCGCCGCCGCCGGCCGTCGCGCCGCCGGCTTCGGCAACCGAAGCACCGGCCGCGCCCAAGCCGGCGCCGCCCGCGCACACCGCCACCCTCGGCCAGCCCCCGGCGTCGGGCGCGCCGCTGCCGCGCCCCGCGCCCGAGCCCTTTCCCATGCAGCTCGATCCGGGCATCCTGATCGGGCTGGCGCCGGAGCAGGCCGAACTGATGATGGGGCGGCCGACGGAGGTACGCGACGAACCGCCGGCCACCGTGTGGGCTTACAAGTCTGGAGACTGCATCTTGGAGGTTTTCTTCTATCAGGAGGTCGAGACGCGCCAGCCGCGCGCGCTCGCCTATCACGTCGAGGGCAAGGACCAGTCCGACACGGCGAAGCAGGCCTGCTTCAGCCGCATCCGCATGGCGCGCCGTGAACGGCAAGGCTAACGGCGGCGAGGCGCGCGGCCGCCTCGTCCTGGTGGACGACGATCCGCTGTTCCGCGAGGCGGTCGGCCAGAACCTGATCGATGCCGGCTTCAGCGTGCAGGCCTTCGACCGCGGCCAGCCGGCGATCGACTATTTCGCCGGCAACCGGACCTGCGAGCTGGTCATCCTCGACTGGAAGATGCCGGGCATGAACGGCATCGACGTGCTGAAGCAGCTCCGCGCCTCGGGCAACGAGGTGCCGGTGATCTTCCTCACCTCGCTCTCCGACCAGGTTTACGAAGAGGCGGCGCTGAGCGGCGGCGCCGTCGACTTCGTGGAGAAGTCGCGCGGCTTCGCCATCCTGCTCAAGCGCGTCGAGCTGGCGCTCGGCGGCCAGCGCGGGCAGAGCCAGCGCCCGGCCGGCGAGCCGGAGACCGGCCAGATCAAGCTCGCCGACCTCGACCTTC
>DATKQA010000674.1:0-6871 GCA_035523835.1 Candidatus Sulfotelmatobacter sp. | reverse complement strand
CGCTCATCCGCGACGTCACCGCCGCATTGGTCCGCTCCGGCGAACTGCCGGGACGCCTGGAGCGCCAGGCGCGGCAGCGGGCCGCTCGCAGCATCGTTCGTCCCACGTAAGGAAACCCCATGTCGCTCCCCGCCTCGCTTGCCGCCCGTCTGCACCTGCCGTTGATCGCCGCGCCGATGTTCCGCGTGTCGGGGCCCGAGATGGTCGTCGCCGCCTGCCGAAGCGGCGTCATCGGCGCCTTCCCCACCGCCAATGTGCGTTCGGTCGAGGAATTGGATGCCTGGCTCGGACGCATCGAGGGCGCGCTTGCCGAGACGGAACGGCCGGCCGCGCCGTTCTGCGCCAACCTCATCATCCGCCAGGCGCGGCTGAAGGAAGATCTCGCCTGCCTGGTGCGCCACAAGGTCGAACTGGTGATCACCAGCGTCGGCTCGCCCGAGGCGGCGGTCGGCCCGCTGCACGATGTCGGCGCCCTGGTGTTCGCCGACATCGCCTCGGTGCGCCACGCGGAGAAGGCGCTCGCGGCCGGCGCCGACGGCCTGATCCTGCTCTCGGCCGGGGCCGGCGGGCAAACCGGCTGGGCCAACGGCTTCGCCTTCGTGCGCGCGGTGCGGGCGATGTTCGACGGGCCGATCGTGCTCGCCGGCGGCGTCTCCGACGGGCACGCGCTATGGGCGGCGGAAGCACTCGGCGCCGACCTCGCCTACATGGGTACCAAGTTCATCGCCACCCGCGAAAGCATGGCGAGCGACGGCTATAAGCGGATGCTGGTGGAGTGCCGGCTCGACGACGTGCTGCTGACCAAGGCCTTCACCGGCCTGGAGACCAATATCCTGCGGCCTTCGATAACCGCCGCCGGGCTGGATCCGGCGCACCTGCCGAACGACATGGCGGCCGAACAGGCCGACGAACTCTATGGCGGCGGCAGCGGCAACAAGGGGCCGAAGCGCTGGAGCGACATCTGGAGCGCCGGCCATTCCGTCTCCGGCGTGCGTGCGGTGCAGGGCGTCGCCGACCTCGTCGCCGCCACGCGGCGCGAATATGACGCGGCGCGCGAAGCGACCGCACGGCGGCTGCGCGTCTAGGCGGCGAGGGCTGCGGCGCGGCGGCGTTCGGCCAGCAGCCACCAGAGCGTCATGCCGGCGGCGAAGGCGAGCAGCGGCAGGATCGCCGTGTTGATCGCCGCCCAGCCGTAGCGCGTCAGCAACTGGCCGGCGCAGAGCGAGGCGAGCGCGGTGGCGCCGAAGGTGGAGAATTCGCTGGTTGCCTGGGTCTTGGCGCGCTCCGTCGGCGTGTAGGACCGAGTGAGCAGGCTGGTGCCGCCGACATACATGAAGTTCCAGCCGATGCCGAGCGCGAGCAGCGCCAGGTAGAAATTCAGCAAGCCGGTAGCGGCGAGCGCGATGCCGGTGCAGGCGGCAGAGAGCAGCACGCCGGCCAGCAGGATCGGCGCCGCACCGTAACGGTCGATCAGGCGGCCGGTGACGAAGGCCGGCGCGAACATGCCAACCAGGTGCCATTGGATGATATTGGCGCCGTCGTCGATCGTGTGGTGGCAGGCGACCGCGGCGATCGGCGTCGCCGTCATGATGAACATCATCACGGCGTAGCCGACCACATTGTTGGCCAGCGCCGCGATGAAGATCGGCTGGCGCACGATGCGGCCGAGCGGGCGCGGCGCCGGCGATGCCACCGCGCTGCCGGCCGCCGGGACGGGCGCGCTATCGCGGAACAGGAACGCCAGCAGCAGGATCGACACCAGGCCGAACACGGTGACCACGAGATAGGAGCCGGCGAACAGTACCGGGCTCAGCAGGTCCTTGCTCCAGGCGGCGATGGCCGGCCCGGCGACGGCGGCGATGACGCCGCCGGTCATGACCGTGGAGATCGCCCGGCTCTTGTCGGCGAGGCCGACCGCGTCGGCCGCGGCCAGGCGATAGTAGCCGGCAAAGGCCTGAAACACGCCGACCGTGGCCGTGCCGCAGCAGAAGCCCCAGAAGCTCTGATGCAGGATCGACCAGACGGAGATGAGGCCGCCCATGGCGCCGACCCCGGCGCCGAGCATGAAGGCGCGGCGCCGGCCGACGTGGCTCATCAGGAAGGCGGCGAAGACCGTGGTGGTCGCCGCGGCGATGGTGATCAGCGAGAACGGCAGGGTGGCCAGCGCCTTGTCGGCGGCGAGGCTGTAGCCGACCAGCCCGGTCAAGGTCAGGTCGACCGAGATCGACGAGGTATAGAGCGCCTGGCATATCGCCAGCACCAGCGCATTGCGCCGTCCCGACAAACCCGCAGACATCGCCACCACATCGTCCGTTGCTGCTGTCGCGGCGCAGTCTGGCCAGGGCGAAGCTTGTCCGCAATGACAGATACCCCGCATTTCCGGCCATGCCATGCCGAGCGCCTTGCGGCGCACGGGGTGAGCGTCGAGCGCGTGCTTTATTTGAGCTGGTCGCGCACCTTGTCGACGCCGGCCTTGGCGCAGGCTTCGTCGAGATTGGCGCCCGGTGCGCCGGCGGCGCCGACGGCACCGACCACTTCGTCGCCGACCTTGATCACCACCCCGCCGCCGAACAGCATGAGATGCGGCAATTGGGTGAACAGCGCGGCGAAGCCCGGCACCGTCTTGGCGCGCTCGACCAGGGCGGCGGTGTCGCTCTTGAAGGATGCCGCCGTGTAGGCCTTGTCGTTGGCGCTGTTCAAGGAATGGCTGCCCGCGCGGTCGCCGCGCAGGAGCGCCTGCTGCACGCCGTCGGCATCGACCACCACGGCGGTTTCGGCATAGCCCTGCCGGGCGCAACTTGCCACCGCCTCGCTGACGATCGCGCCGGCCGTCGCCGCCGACAGGCGATGGGTCGGCAGCAGCCCGTCAGCCACGGCGGTTCCGGCGAAAGCGCAGCCGGCCAGACAGGCGGCAACCAGGGTCAGCGGACGTCGTGCGATCGGCGGCATCACGGTTTTCCTTTCGACGAAAAGATCGGCCGTGACATCCAACAATGCCGGCGCATGAACTATTCCCGGCGCCGTCACCGGGCAACGGCGGTCGGCGCGCCTTACGGCGAGGGCGCGGCGAAGCGGCCGCGTTTCAGCCGGCTGAGATCGAGCGGCAGCGGCGGCCCGAGCCAGAGGGCAAAGCGGGAGTGGTCGGTGTAGTCGTCGCCGGTCTCGGGATGCACTAGGACGGAGAGGCCGCGCCGGTTGAGCGCCAGCCACGGCACCAGGCGGGCGAATTCGGCGACCGGAAAGGCCACCTGGTACATGGCGACGGTATGCGGGCCGACCGCCTCGTCGTGCCAGGAACCGAGCCGGGCCTCGAAACCGCCGGCGGCGATGCCGGCGCGCACCGCTTCCGCCTGCCCACGCGTCGCCGCCACGTCGTAATAGACATGGGCGTGATAGCCGGTGATTACAGCGGGATCGATCGGCTGGCTCATCGCCCGCTCACGCGGCGGCGGAACAAGCGCGACGGATCCGGCCAGTTGGCCGAGAGACCGCCGAGCCGCCCGCGCAGCTTCTGGATGCGCATGACATCGCCGATGCGCCGGTCGAGGAAGTTCCAGGTGGCGGTCTGGCCTTCCGACTTGTCGTCGAGCCAGTAAAGCAGCGTGGCGCTGTAGACGCCGGCGAGCAACAGCCGCTTGCTGTAGAAATTGAAATCGGTCGAGGTATCGCCCGCCGCATACCAGATGGCGTCGACCGTGCGATAGAGGCCGCGCAGTGCGCGCCCGGCATGGACCGGCAGCGCCAGCACGCTCAGCCCTTTGCGGATCGCCTCGCGATGGCCCGCCTGCGCCGTGAGGCGGAGCCGGATCGCGGTGGCGATGCGTTCGCGCAGCTTGAGCATGCCGGTATCGACCGCGGCCAGGTCGTCGAGCATGCGCCGGTCGGCCTCGGCGATGAAGAATTCCAGCAGGCCGACCGCGCCGCTCGGGAAGGCGCGCAGCGCCATCGACGGTTCGAAGCCGGCCGCCGCCGTCGCCGCACGCAGGGTCTCGGCGCTCCAGCCGTCGAAGGCGACCGACGGCAAGGCCGCCGCCAGGATGGCGCGCTTCTCGGCTTCCAGGTGCGGCGCGCTCATTCCACGTCCTCGGCGATAGCCGGATCGGCTTCGCGATGGCGCATCTCGCTCTCGAAGACAAGCTGGGTGAGGTCGGTCATGCGTTGCGGATAGAGCACGCCGTCGAGATGGTCGCATTCGTGCTGCACGACGCGGGCATGCATGCCGGCGGCCTCGCGGCGGATCGGCCTGCCGTCCAGGCCGATACCGCTGTAACGGATGCGGGTCCAGCGCGGCACCACGCCGCGCAAGCCCGGCACCGACAGGCAACCTTCCCAGCCGAGCGCCGTCTCGTCCGTGAGCGGCTCGATCACCGGGTTCATCAGCACGGTCAGCTCCTGCGGCGCCTCGCCCGGTTCGGCGCGGCTGCCCGGCACGTGGAACAGCACCAGGCGGAGCGGCACATGCACCTGCGGCGCGGCCAGGCCGAGGCCCGGCGCGTCGTACATGGTCTCGGCCATGTCGCGGACCAGGCGGGCGATTTCCGGCGCGCTCGGGTCGGCGACCGGATCGGCCCTGCGGCGCAGCACCGGGTGCCCCATGCGGGCGATTTTCAAGATGGCCATGCGGGAAATATGGCGACCGGACGTGCTAAGGTCAAAGGCGACAAACAAGGAAATTCCAGGAATACCGGCATGCTGCTGCCCTGGTCCGAGATCGCGAATGGCGAGGCCGACCGTCACCATGGCGCCGAGGTCGAAATGGTCGGCTGGATGGCGCCGGCCGACGACGCCGACCGCCAAGCCTATTTTCTGCTGGCGGCCGATGCCATCTGCTGCCTCGGCTGCCTGCCCGGCGATCCCGCCCGCGCCATCGAGGTCTTCGCCCGCACACCGCTGCCGCTCGCCGGCGACCGGCCGCTGCATTTGAAAGGACGGTTCAGCCGCCTGATCGACGATCCCGCCGGCTGGCGCTATCAGCTTCGCGACGCCCGGCCGGCCGAGGCGGTGCCGCCGGCGCTGATCGAGCGGCTGCTCAGCCGGCGCGGCGTGCTGGCCGCCGGCGCGGCACTGGCGCTCGCCGCCTGCTCGGACGGCAAGCCGACGACGGCGGCGGCCGGGCCGAAGGAAGAGGCGCCGTCGGAATATGACGGCGCGGCACGGCAGGTTCTCGCCGCCGGGGTCACTATCGACCTGCACAGCCACGCCGGCCGCGTCATCCGCCACAACTATCCCTTCAGCGATGTCGTCGGCCAGATGCAGGACGGCAGCATGTCCGTCATCTGCCTGGCGGTGGTGGCGGATTCGCCGGTCACCCGGATCATGCCCGACCGGCGCATCAAGGCGATCCGCAATCCCGCGCCGGGCGAACTCTATGCCTGGAGCGGCGAATCGTTCCACCGCGCCCGGGAGCTGATCGAGGCACAGCAGCTCGGCCTCGTGACCGACCCCAGCGCATTGCAGGCGGCGCCGCAGCGCGGCCCCGCCGTCATCATGGCCTCGGAGGGCGCCGACTGGCTTGATACGGCGATCGACCGGCTCGACGAAGCCTACGAGAAATACCACCTGCGCCACCTGCAGCTCACCCACTACCGGCCGAACGACCTCGGCGACATCCAGACCGAACCGCCGGTCCACGGCGGCCTGACCGACTTCGGCGCCGCGGTGATCCGCGCCTGCAACCGCCGCGGCGTGGTGGTCGACATCGCCCACGGCACCTACGACCTGGTGAAGCGGGCGGCGGCGGTGACCAGCAAGCCGCTGGTGCTGTCGCACACTTCGCTGAGCGCGCGTCCGGCGCCCTTGAGCCGGCTGATTTCCGCCGACCATGCCCGCGTGGTCGCCGGCACCGGCGGCGTCATCGGCATCTGGCCGCCGCACTCGATCTTCCGTGACAAGGCGGCGCTGGCCCGCGGCATGGCGCGCATGGTGGACGTGGTGGGGGTGGAGCATGTCGGCCTCGGCAGCGACATGATGGGCCTGACCGGTCCCTCCACCTTCGACAGCTATCGCGACCTGCCGGCGCTGGCGGCGGCGCTGCTGGCGACCGGGTTCAGCCCCGCGGAGACCGGCAAGCTGCTGGGCGGCAACTATGCCCGGGTCTTTGCCGCCACCGCCGCCTGAGGGCGGTCGGGCACCAGGCTAAGTATCTGGTATGCCTGTAGCTCTTAGCCGATGTCACAAACCCGGCCCTTCACAAGCGGGGCGGCCTGTGCTATCAACCGCCACCCTGAAGGGCGATGGTGCCCGCAGGCCCCGAGGAGACACGGCCAAGTGCAGGTTTTGGTTCGCGACAACAATGTCGATCAGGCGCTGCGCGCGCTGAAGAAGAAGATGCAGCGCGAAGGCGTTTTCCGCGAGATGAAGCTGCGGAACTTCTACGAAAAGCCGTCCGAGAAGCGCGCCCGCGAAAAGGCGGAAGCCGTCCGCCGCGCGCGCAAGCTCGCCCGCAAGCGCGCCCAGCGCGAGGGCATGGTCTGAGACCAGGCAAGCCGGGGCAGCATCACGCCGCCCGTTTAAGCCCAAAAACTGGTTTGCACCGCCGTCGAGCGCCGAGCTGGCGGCTGCGGTTTACGTAGCGGGCGCGTCAGGCGACCCGCTCCACCGGCAGCGCGACGCCTTCTGCCGCTGCGCTGGCGGCGGGCGAAGCGCCGTCGCCAATCAACCTGCCCAGCATCGCCGAGATCGACTTCAGCGCGTCCGCCAGCGGCGCGTAGGTGGCGGGATTGCCGACATGCGGCGTCACCAACCGCTCGACGAAGAAACGCGCGGCATAAATCTCATCCACCGCCATTTTGTTGACATCGAACCCGCCCAACAACTTCTCCAGCCAGAGCCGTTGTTTCGGCTCCAGGCCGGCGCACTCGATGCGGCGCGC
>DATKQA010000673.1:0-6777 GCA_035523835.1 Candidatus Sulfotelmatobacter sp. | reverse complement strand
GGCCCCTATCTCGGCGAAGACGACATCGTCCGCCTGGAAGACAAGTACGGCCGCTGACGCCGCGGCCGTCTCGGGACCGGCGATGGACCTGCAACTGGATGGAAAATTGGCCCTGGTCACCGGCTCCAGCCGGGGTACCGGCGAGGCCATCGCCAGGGGGCTGGCGGCGGAGGGCGCCGTCGTCGTGGTGCATGGCCCGACGGCGGCGGATGCCGAGCCGGTCGCGGCGGCGATCCGCGCGGCCGGCGGCCGGGCCCATGTCGCCGCCGGCGATCTCGCCACCGACGCCGGCGCGGCCGGGGTTGCCGCGGCGGCGCTGGCGCCGGCCGGCGCCGTCGACATCCTGGTCAACAACTACGGCACCGCCGCCCGCGGTTCCTGGCTGGAGACGGAGAGCGCGGAATGGCTCGCCATCTACGAGCAGAACGCGCTCTCGGCGGCGCGCCTGGTCCGCGCGCTGGTGCCGGGCATGAAGGCGCGCGGCTGGGGCCGCATCGTCCAGATCGGCACCACCGGCTCGACGCGGCCGGGCGCCGTCATGCCGCACTACTACGCGTCCAAGGGCGCGCTCGCCACCATGACGGTAAGCCTGGCGCAGGAACTCGCCGGCACCGGCATCACGGTCAATATCGTCAGCCCCGGGCTGATCCGCACGCGCGAGGTCGAGGCGACCTATCGCCGGCGCGCGGCGCGCGAAGGCTGGGGCGAGGATTGGCGCGCGATCGAAGCGCGCATTGCGCGCGAGGTCATGCCGAACCTTGTCGGCCGCATCGCCCGGACAGAGGAGATCGCCGATCTCGTCGCCTTCATCGCCAGTCCGCGCGCCGCCTATATCACCGGCTGCAACATCCGCATCGACGGCGGTGCCGTGCCGATCGTCGGCTGAGCTCTGCTCAGCCGATCAGCCTGCCCTGCGGATCGAAGAAGGGATAGGGCCCGGCGAAATCGCCGACCGCCGCCGTGTGGGTGACGAGGCCGGTGCCGGGCTGCCAGAGATGAAGCTGGTATCCCGGCGGCTCCAGCATGAAGGCGGCGGCACCCTCCGGGCGCAGGTCGAGCGCCACCTGGTGCGCGCTCGACGGCGCGACCGAGGCGACGGTGCCGTGGAAGCGCACCTGGATCGAGCGATGCACATGGCCGCAGAGCACGCGCTCCACCTGCGGATGCCGGGCGATGATGGCGGCGAATTTTTCCGGCTCGGCGAGCGCGATTTCGTCCATGTGGGCGATGCCGGTGGCGAAGGGCGGGTGATGCATGAAGACGACGGTCGGCCGTTCCGGCGCGGCGGCCAGTTGCCGCTCGAGCCAGGCCAGCCGTTCGGCGCAGAGCGCGCCATGGCCGCAGCCCGGCACCAAGGTGTCGAGACCGATCAGCCGCAGCGGCCAGTCCTCGACGGTGTAGTGCAGGAACTCGCCGTCGACGGGAAGGTAGCGGTGGTCGGGAAACGCCGCGCGCAAGGCACCGCGCTTGTCGTGATTGCCGGGGATGAGATAGACCGGCATGGAGAGCGGCGCGATCAGCCGGCGAAGCCTCGCATATTCCTCCGGCCGCCCCGCATCGACCAGGTCGCCGGTCATCAGCACGACGTCGGGCTTCGGCCGGCCGGCCTCGACCGCGGCGACGCAGCGCGCGAGACAGGGTTCGGTATCGACCACGCGATAGGCGAGCCGCCCCTCCGGCTTGATATGCGTGTCGGTTATCTGGGCGATGAGCATGGCGCCATTCTAGCGCATCCCTGTTCCGCAGGGATGACGGGGTGTCGCCTCAGTCCGCGGCGCCGGCTGCCGCCTGCAGCCGCGCGGGATCGGCCTGGTCGGGCGCCGATGGCGCCTCGCGCTCGGAGCGGAGCGGCAATTCCCGGAGCAGCCAGGTCACCAGCCAGGCGATGACGGCGACCGCCGTTGCGGTGAGGAAGGCATGGCTGAACGCATCGGTGAAGTCGTGCACCAGCGCAAGCCGCTCGGCCGACGGCAGCCGCGCCAGGTCGACGGCGTTGCCGCGCAGGAGGTCGATGGCCGAGACATGGCCGAAGGCGCCGGCGCCGGGCAGCGTGTCGGCCTTCAGGCCATGCAGCAGCACCGCGCCGACCAGCGCCACGCCGAACGAGCCGCCCATGGAGCGGAAGAAGCTGATGGAAGAGGTCGCGGTGCCGAGATCGGCGCTCGGCGCGGCGTTCTGCACCGCCACCATCATGGTCGGATTGACCATGCCGGTGGCGAGGCCGAGCAGCACCATCAGCGCGATCAGGAGCGCCTGCGGCGTGTCGGCGCCGGTGCGCGACAGCACGGTATAGACCACCGCCGAAACCGCCAGCCCGACCAGCGGGAACGGCTTGTAGCGGCCGAACTGGCTGACCGTGCGCCCGGTGGCGAAGGCGCCGGCGCTCATGCCGACCATGAGCGGGATGACCAGCACGCCGGCCTCGCTGGCGCTGGCGCCGGTGACGATCTGCAGATAGACCGGCAGATAGATGATGCCGGCGAACATCGACATGCCGGCGAGCACCGTCACCAGGCTGGCGACGGCGAACACCGGATCGCGAAACAGGCGGAGCGGCAGCACCGGCGCCCGGGCATGCATCTCCTGCAGCGCAAAACCGGCGAGCAGGATCGCGGCGCTCGCGCCCAGGCCCAGGATGACCGACGAATCCCAGGCATAGTCCATGCCGCCCCAGGTGGTGACCAGCAGCAGCTCGCCGATGGCCGCCATCAGCAGCACGGCACCGAGATAATCGATGCGGTGGCGCACGCCGCGGATCGGCAGGCGGCGGAGCGCGGCGTTGCAGATGACGATGGCGGCGATGCCGATCGGCAGGTTGATCCAGAACACCCAGCGCCAGGTCAGATGTTCGGCGAAGAAGCCGCCGAGCGCCGGGCCGGCGACGCTCGCCGTGGCGAAGACGCCGCTGAAATAGCCCTGGTAGCGGCCGCGTTCGCGCGGCGCCACCACGTCGGCAATGGTGGCATGCGCCATGGCCATCAGGCCGCCGCCGCCGAAGCCTTGCAGCGCGCGAAAGAAGATGAGCTGGGTCATGTTCGCCGCCAGCGCGCAGAGCAGCGAGGCGGCGACGAACAGCCCGACCGCGACCTGCAGCATGCGCTTGCGGCCGTAGAGGTCGCTGAGCTTGCCGTAGATCGGCGTCACCGCGGTCGAGGTCAGGAGATAGATCGAGACGATCCACGAGAGGTGATCGACGCTCTTGAGGTCGCGGGCCATGGCCGGCAGCGCGGTGGCGACGATGGTCTGGTCAAGCGGCGCCAGCAGCATGCCGAGCATCAGGCCGCTGAAGATGACCCGCTTGTCCCGCTCGCTGAAGCGGACGGTGCCGGACATCGGGGAGGACGGGGGCATGCTTTCCGGTTTCCAGGGGTGAACGGTCAGGCGCCGTCGACGCCCGGACTATGCGCCGGGCGGCCCAGGGGGAGAATTGTCGAGATCGGCGAACAGCCCAGGCGGTCGTGCATATCTGGCCGGCCGCCGATTCGCCTCAATTGTCGAGGTAGTGCGGTTCCGGCCGCTCGTGCAGGGCCTCGTAGTGGACAAGCTGCGGCGGGCCGAGCGGGCAGGGCAGCCCCGATCGCCAGGCCCATTCGCCGCGGTCGCAATCGGCGGCGCGGACATAGCCGTTGATATAGAGGCGGCGGTCATGCGCCGTGGTATTGGGGCCGGAGCCGTGCACCGTGTAGGAATTCCACAGCGCGACATCGCCCGGCTCGAGCGCGAGATCGACCAGGCGGGACGGATCGAGACCGGCTTCCAGCAGCGTCTGTTCCGAGGCGGCGGCATCGGCAACGCGGCGATTGCCGGCCAGCGCGACCTCGCCGAGCTGGTGGCTCGCCGGCAACAGGCGCATGGCGCCGCTGGCGCGGCTGTGACGGTCCACGGCGATGCCGGTCTGCACGTAGGACTCGGCAAGGTTGCGATAGGCCTCGCGCGGCCGGCGGAAGCGCACGTCCTGATGGAAGGCGAAATCCGCCATGGCCGCACCCGGCGGCTTCCAGTGCAGTTGGTTGATGATCTGCTTCACGTCCTCGCCGATGAGCGGCGCGACGATCCGAAGCATGCGCGGATCGACACGAAAGCGGTTCAGCACCGCATCATGGTACGACGGCCACTGCACCAGGCGCACGATGCGGCCGAGCGCCGCGTCCTCGGCCAGGCGGTAGTGCAGGTTGCCGTGACGAAAGCTCCGCCCGTGGCGCAGGCCGGCGGCGTATTCGCGGTCGAAGGCCGCCGCCAGCTCGGCCATCTCGGCACTGTTGAAGACGCCGCGCACGATGGCATAGCCGCGGCTGCGGTACTCCTCGATGGGCGAACTCAACGCATCCTCCAATGGGCGCGGACGCCAGGGCGCAAGGACCATAGCCCCGCAATGGTGAGCAAGACATTTATATAGTGTCGCAGGGGGCGCCGGCCGATCTGGCAGCAGTCTTGGCTGTCGGCTGCTAATACATTGAAACTGTTACAGGTTTATTGATTCCGTAAGACCTGCCCCGGCACAATGATGGGAACGACATCCTCATCTCGGGGATTGCTGAGACATGAGCGACCTGGCCAAGCAATTGCGCGACTACCGCCTCACCACGGCGGAAATCCTCTACCGCCTGCCCGATCATCCGAGCTTGCTGCAGAGCTATACCTGGCAGGACCTCGACCTTTCGCCGGATTTCCCGGTGCTGCGGAAATTCCTGCACTTCTGGGAGCAGAGCATCGAGGGCCGGCTGCATTCGGTCCGCATCGCGAGCTGCCGGCTGGTGCGGCCGGCCAGTATCGTGCACGCCGGCGCCGAGTTCCGGCTGCACTGATCCGGCCGGCCGCCATTCAGGCGGCGAGCGGCGCGTTCTTGTCCAGCACGCGCAGGATTTCGTCGCGGCTGAGATCCGGCACCTCCAGCAGCGCGCGCTCGATGCCGGCCTCGGCATAGGACGCGAGCGCGGCCCGCTCCGCCGGGGCGCGAAACACCGTCACCTGCAGGCTGGCGAAATCCCGCCCGGCTTCCGCCGCCGCGCGGCGCAGCCGCCCCATCATGTCCTTGGCGCTGAAGCTGGCGTTGGCACGCGGAAACCAGCCGTCGCAGAAGCTCACCACGCGCTTCAAAGTGTGATCGGTCTCGCCGCCGAGCAGGATCGGCGGATGCGGCCGCTGCGCCGGCTTGGGGTAGGACCAGGCCGGATCGAAATTGACGAAGTCGCCGTGGAACGCCGCCTGTTCCTCGGTCCACAGCGCCTTCATGGCCAGCACGCGCTCGCGCAGCACCTTGAAGCGCGTGTCGTAGCGGGTGCCGTGGTTCTCCATCTCGTCGACGTTCCAGCCGCCGCCGATGCCGAAGACGAAACGGCCGCCGGACAGCCGGTCGAGGCTCGCCACGCATTTCGCGGTGACGATGGGATCGCGCTGCGCCACCAGGCAGATGCCGGTGCCGAGCCGGAGCTTGCGCGTCGCCGCCGCGGCGAAGGACAGCGCGACGAAGGGATCGTGGGTGTGGATATAGCGCTTCGGCAACTCGCCGCCGCCGGGGAAGGGTGTGCGCCGGCCGACCGGGATGTGGGTGTGCTCGCACAGGAACAGCGATTCGAAGCCGCGCTCCTCGAGGGCGCGGGCGAGCTCGCCGGCCTCGATGCCGTAGTCGGTCGGGAAATAGAAAACGCCCACTTTCATGGCGAACCTCCGCAACGGAATGCCACCGATAGCGCCCATCCTAGCACGAACCGGCTCAGCCGCCCGCCGCCGCGAGGTTGCCCCAGCTCGTGACCCGTTCGATGCGCACGGCGATGACCGGATGCGGCGCGAGCCGCATCGCCGCGAGCTGCGGATAGCGCGCGCGCAACAGGGCCTGCGCCGCGTCGTGCTCCGCGCCTTCGGCCAGGATCTCCGCCCGGCCGCGCAGCAGCACCCAGCCGAGCCGGCTCCAGTCGTCGTCGTAGCGGTCGACGCTCACCGCCACCGCCGGATTCTCGGCGATATTGCCAAGCCGCTTCAGCGGCCGGCCCGACTTCGGCTTCTCGTCGACGGTGATGTAGAGCGTGCCCTCGGCGAGGGCAAAGCAGACCGGCACCACATGCGGCGCCGCGTGCGCATCCGCCGTCGCCAGGTGGCCGACCTGCCGCCCGGCCAGGAACTGCCGCTCGTGCGCCGACAACATGCCGCCATGCTGGCCGCTTCCGGCCTCGCCGGCCAGCGCTTTCTCCGGCATCTCCCCCGGCCATCTTCGGTTTTCGCCTCCGGCTAATTCTGCTACAACCGCCGGCGCGAGCGTCGTGGGGGCGAAGGGTGCGAAGCGCGAATTACCGGCTGTGGGGCGGTATTGCCGCGGCGAGCGCGTTGCTCGCGGCCGGCGCGGCACGGGCGGCCGGTGTCGACGATGTGCCGGGCGCCAGCACGGCGGCGAGCAACACCAGCCTGATCCGCGACGCGTCGAGCATGACCGCCGGCGGCATGCTGGCCGGCATCAGCGGCGGCAGCGCCTTCGGTCCCGATCTGGCCGCCATCGGCCCGGGCACCGCCGGGGCTCAGGCCGACGGCAGCCGGCCGCGCTTCGGCGCCTGGGCCGGCGGCGGCTATCTCTATACCAAGTTCGACAATGCGCTGCTGCCCTACAACGGCAATCTCTATTCCAGCCTGCTCGGTGTCGACTATGCGATCACCAAGGCAATCTCGGTCGGCGTGGCCGGCGGCTACGAGAACTGGAACGTCAAGACCGACTTCGACACCGGCACGCTGAAGACCAGCGGCTATAGCGCGGCACCCTATCTCCGCCTCGCGCTCGGCCGCTATGTC
>DATKQA010000672.1:0-13352 GCA_035523835.1 Candidatus Sulfotelmatobacter sp. | reverse complement strand
CGCCGAGGCGCGCTTCGGCGCGTGGCGGGTGGGAAACCCGTCCGGCGACGGCGCGTAGCCGCGCAGCACCTGCTTTGCCAGCGTCACCTTGTGGACCTCCGTCGGCCCGTCGGCGATGCCGAGGCGGAAGGCGGTGATGATCTGGTCGACGAACGGCACCTCGTTGGTGAGCCCCAGCGAGCCGTGGATCTGCAAGGCGTTGGCCGCGATGTCGTGCAGGACGCGCGGCATCAGCACCTTGACCGCGGCGATGTCCTTGCGGACCTGGCGGTAGTCGCCGGCCCGGTCGATCCGCCAGGCGGTGCGCAGCAGCAACAGCCGGAACTGCTCCAGCTGCAGCCAGCTTTCGGCGATCTTGTCCTGGACCATCTGCTTGTCGGCGAGCTTCGAGCCCTGGGTGAAGCGCGAGAGCGCGCGCTCGCACATCATGTCGAAGGCGACGCGGCACTGGCCGAGCGTGCGCATGGCATGATGGATGCGGCCGCCGCCGAGCCGCGTCTGCGCCACCACGAAACCCTGGCCGCGCTCGCCGAGCAGGTGGTCGGTCGGGATGCGGACGTTTTCGTAGCGGATATAGCCGTGGGTGCCTTCCTCGCCGCCTTCCATGCCGGCGTTGACGTTGCGGATGATGTTCACGCCCGGCGTCTCGCGCGGCACGATGAACATCGACATGCGACGCGTCGGCGACGCCTCGGGATCGGTGACCGCCAGCACCACCAGAAACGAGGCGAAACGCGCGTTGGAGGAGAACCACTTCTCGCCATTGATCACCCAATGATTGCCGCTCATCTCCGCCCGCACCTTGAACATGGTCGGGTCGGAACCGGCGTGCGGCTCGGTCATCGAGAAGGACGATACGATGTCGCCGTCGAGCAGCGGCCGCAGGTAGCGCGCCTTCTGCTCGTCGGTGCCGTAGGTGGCAAGGATCTCCGCATTGCCGGAATCCGGCGCCTGGCAGCCGAACACGATGGGGGCGAAGCGGGCGCGGCCGAGGATCTCGTTGAGCAGCGCCAGCTTCAATTGGCCGTAGCCCTGGCCGCCGAGTTCCGGGCCGAGATGGCAGGCCCAGAGCCCCATCTCCTTCACCTTGGCCTGCAGCGGCTTCACCAGCTTGCGGTTGTTCGGGTTATGCACGTCATGGGGAAGGCCGAGCACATGGTCGAGCGGCTCCACCTCCTCGCGCACGAACTTGTCGACCCAGTTCAGCACGCCTTGAAACTCGGCATCCGTCTCGAAATCCCACGCCATCGCTCGTCCTCTCGCCGATTTGGCCTCGGCGGTGAAGATAGCATGGCGCCTGCGGTGGCGTTACCAGTGCAAGTCTGCGAGGCCGAGCTACATGGCGGCCACATTCGTTAGCGAGGCGGCGGCAGGCCGCGCGGACCCCTTGATCTGGGTCCGGTGCATGATGCGTCGCATCCTGCCGTCGAAGGGATCCCGGCGATGCATGGTGGTACGATTGTCCCACAGCAGGAGATCGCCGACCCGCCAGCGATGCTCGTAGGTGAAGCGGGGCTGCGTGGCATGCGCCCACACCCGGTCAAGCAGCGCCTCCGATTCATGTGGCGGCAGGCCTTCGACATAGGAATTCCGCCGCCGGCCGAGATAGAGCGCCGGCACCCCGGTGACGGGATGGGCACAGACCGCCGGGTGCCAGGCGCCGGGCGCCGCGTGCGGATCGTCGGTCGGGGTCACACCCTGGCGCAGATAGCCGCCGCTATTGTAGGTGCCGTCGTGCTTGATGCGACGATCGCCCAGCGCCGCCTTGAGCTCCGCCGGCATGGCCTGCCAGGCCGCCTGCATGCCGCAAAACCAGGTATTGCCGCCGCTCGGCGGCACCTCCAGGGCATAGAGCATGGAGGCGTCCGGCGGCAGGTCGATATAGCTCATGTCGGTGTGCCAGACCGCCTCGCCGGCGCCGAGCGCGCCGATCGGCTGGCCGGTCGCGTCGAGAACATTGGAGACGACATAGATGTCGGGATAGCCGGGCGGACTCATGCGGCCGTTCTCCTGGTTCGGCGGCGGATCGAGCGCACCGAGGCGACGGCTGAAGGCGAGCAGGTCGTCGTCGCCAAGCGTTTGATCGCGGAACAGGAGAACGGCGTGCCGGTGCCAGACCCGCTCGACTTCGGCGTAACTCGCAGCATCAAGACCGCGGATATCGGCCTCGACTTCCGCGCCGATCGCCTGACTGAGCGGTTTGATCCTGATCGCCATCGTCTTCTCCCGCGCAATTTTCCTGCCAAGATAGCAAGTTGAGGCCGGCCCCGCCATGGCTGGCACAAGTCTTGCCCGCGCCGCCAGCATAGAATTATATTAATCATACAAAGACGGTCAGCCGGGTCGCAATGCGCTACGATACGGAGCACAAAGAGCGGACGCGGAATCGCGTCCTCCGGGAAGCGGCGAAAGCGATCCGCAGCAAGGGGCCGCATCGCATCGGCGTCGCCGAGGTGATGGCGCGGGCGGGACTGACGCACGGCGGCTTCTATGCGCATTTCTCCTCCAAGGACGAACTGGTGATTGCCGCCGTGGCGCAGATGTTCGACGAGGCGATGGTGAACTACGGCCGCCTGGCGGCCGGAAAGGCGCCGGCGGCGGCACTCTGCGCCTATATCGATTTCTACCTGTCGCCGCGGCATCGCGACGCCCGCGATGCCGGCTGCCCTCTGCCGGCATTGTCGGCCGACCTGCCGCGGCTCGGCGCGCCGGCGCGGCGCCGTTTCGCCCAAGGCGTCGCCGCGCTCACGGCCGGGCTCGCCGATCGCCTGGCGCGGCTCGGCCGCGCGGATGCCGAAGCGCTGGCCGCCTCGGCCCTGGCCGAGATGGCCGGCGCTCTGGCGCTGGCACGCGGGGTCGCCGATGCGAAACAGTCGAACGCGATCCTCACCCATTCCCGCGACAGCGTGAAACGGCGGCTGGGACTGGCCGGCGCCGACGCCTAGCTGGCGACCGGCCGCCGCTCCTTTCGGGCACGATAGGCGCGGGCGTTCATGCGATTGCCGCAAAGCTGCGACGAACACCAGACGGCGGAGCGGTTCTTGGATGCGTCATAGAAGATTCGCTGGCACTCGCCATTGCGGCAGAGCTTGAGCCGCGACCAGGTGCCCTCGGTCTGGCCGACGGCGATGGCCGCGAGGATGCGCGCCAAGGCGGCCTGAACGCCGACGCCATCAGGCGCCAGATGAGGTTGCCCGGCGGCATCGAATTGCACTGTCAAGCGCGCCTTCCGGATCAGGCGGTTCAGTTCCATCGGATCAGCCGCGCGGCGGCCTGCCGACCCGAGCAGCACGCGCAGGCCGGCGCGCAGACGGCGGACGGCGTCGAAGTCCGTCGCCGACACCGGCGTTGCCGGTGCGATCAAGCCGCGTTTCGCCAGCCAGTCCTGCAGACGCGCCGGACTGTCGAACCGTTCGCGCGGCCCGTCGGCATGCCAGGTATTGAGAAAGGCGTGGACCACGGCCAATGCGCCCGGCGCGGCCCTGTGGTCGTGGCCGCTCGTCTTTCCGCTCATCCGGGAATCCTACCTTGTCATGAGTGAAATGTCTTTACTAATGACGCCAAGGCGCTATAGTGTGAAAAGAAAACGCGCTGATGGTCCGGCAGGACGACCGTCGCCGCTGTCCGACCGAGGGAGGCGAAGAATGGCAGATGCAGCGGATACCTTGGTGAACCGAGAACAGCGCGGGACGATCGCCGTCCTGACCATGGTCTACAAGCCGCATAACCTGCTCGGACCGAAGCTCACCGGTGCCATTGCCGGCGAAATCCAGGCGGCCCGGGAAGCCGGCAGCCGCGCCATCGTGCTGAAGAGCGGGTTGCGGCACTTCTGCGCCGGAGCCGACGTCGGCTTGTTCAGCGAACGGATCGACAATGCCGGCCGTTCCTCGGCGAACTTCACGCCTGTCGAGTTTCTCCGCCTGCTGGAAACCTTGCCGATACCGCTCGTCGCCAGCGTGCACGGGGTCTGTCTCGGCGGCGGGTTGGAACTGGCGCTTGCCTGCGACTACATCATCGCGGCCGCCTCATCCAAACTCGGCTCGGTCGAGGCCGCGCTCGGCCTGCATCCGCTGATGGGCGGCATCCAGCGCCAAGTACAGCGCCTGGGTACGGCGCGGGCGAAGGAAATGTCCATGCTGGCGCGGCGCTACGATGCGGCCACGCTCGAGCGCTGGGGCCTGATCAACCTGGTCGTGCCTGACGAGGCGCTGGAGAAGGCTACCATGTCGGTGGCGGAGGAATTTGCCCACGGCCCGACCGTAGCTCATGCCGCGACCAAGCAACTCGCCTATATCGCTGCCAACGAAGGCGTCATTGCGGCCGATGCGGCAATGGCCAAGATCCAGGAGCCGATCTGGGCCTCGGAAGACCTGAAGGCCGGCTTGGCCTCGTTCCGGGAGAACGGGCCGGGCCTCGCCAAATTCCGGGGATGCTGACATGAGCGGGCCTTTGGCGGGTATCCGCGTCGTCGACTTCTCCCGCGTGCTCGCCGGTCCGCTCTGCGCCCGGACCTTGCTTGATCTCGGCGCCGAGGTGATCAAGGTCGAGCCGCCCAATCCCGACGTCTCGCGCTTCGCCTTTCCCTCCAAGGAAGGCATGTCCGGCTACTACGCGCAGCAGAATGCCGGCAAGCGCAATGTCAGCATCGACCTCAACAAGCCGGGATCGCTCGATCTGGCGTTGCGTCTCTGCGACCGTGCCGACGTGCTGGTGGAGAACTTCCGCGCCGGCACACTCGGCTTCTTCGGGCTGGACTATGCGACGCTGGCGCAACGCAACCCGCGCCTGATCTATGTCTCGATCACCGGCTATGGCCAGGGCGGTCCGTGGCGCGGCCGCATGGCCTATGCGCCGACGGTGCAGGCGGAAGCCGGCTTTACCGAAAACAGCGTCCGGCACTATGGCGAGACGCTGCGGGAACCACGTACCGACGGCCTCTCCCACGCCGATGTCTATTCCGGCCTGCAGGCCACCATCGCCATCCTCGCCGCCTTGAACCGTCGGCATGAGACCGGCGCGGGCCAGTATATCGACGTCGCCATGGCGGCCACCCTGATGGCGGTGAACGAACGCGCGCACTACGACCTTTCCGACGACGACATCGGCGCTGAGCCGGCCATCCTCGGCGCCACCGATTGTCCATTTTTCCGTGGCCCCGACGGCGAAGACTTCACCGTCGCTACCAGCATCGTTGGCAGCCGCACCTTCCCTTCCTACATGCGGGCCATGCGCCGAGGCGATCTCATCGACGATCCGCGCTTCGCCACGGCGGCCGCGCGGCGACAGAACTTTCCGGCACTGCATGGCATCATCCAGGACTGGATCCTGAGTTTTCCCGACATGGCGACGCTCGATGCGCAATTCGACGAGGCCAAGATCGCCATGGGCGAAATCCGCTCGATCCGCGACCTGTCCAAATCGGACTGGAGCCGCTATTGGGGCGCGGTGCAGGAGGTTTCGGACCGCTACGGCGGCAACTATCGCCTGCCCGGCCGCCCCTGGCATTTCTCCACCGACGAACTGGCCCCGCTCGGCACGCCGGCCTTTCAGGGCGAACACAACCGCGCCGTCTTTGCCGAACTCGGCCTCAGCGACGCGGAAGTCGAGCGGCATGTCGCGTCGGGCGTGCTGGTGTCGCGCATTCCCACGGCCAGGAATACCGCCTGATCGTCCGGTGCGCGGTCGAGGCACAGTTGCTGCGACCGTCAGGCGATCCTATCCTGGCACCGGCGGCAACGGCGAGGCGGGCGATGGACTATCTTCGCGACGGCGGCGAGATCTATCGCCGCTCCTTCGCCATCATCCGCCGGGAAGCCGATCTTCGCCGCCTTCCGGCCGACCTCGAGAGCCTGGCCGTACGCATTGCCCATGCGAGCGGCATGGTCGACGTCATCGCCGATCTGCAATTCTCGCCCGGTGCCGGCTCGGCCGGCAGCCTGGCCCTGGCGGCCGGTGCGCCGATCCTCTGCGATGCCCGCATGGTCGCAGAGGGTATTGCCCGCAACCGGCTGCCGGCCGGCAACGCCGTGATCTGCACCCTCGGCGATCCCGCCGTGCCGGCTCTCGCGGCGCGGCTGGCGACCACGCGCTCCGCGGCAGCGGTGGAGCTTTGGCAAACTCGCCTCGCCGGCGCGGTCGTCGCCATCGGCAACGCGCCGACAGCGCTGTTTCGTCTGCTGGAATTGTTGGACGAGGGAGCAGCGAAACCGGCTTTGATCCTGGCCTTTCCGGTCGGCTTTGTCGGCGCTATGGAATCGAAAATGGCGCTGGTCGACAACTGCCGCGGGGTGCCATTCGTGGCCTTGCACGGCCGGCGCGGCGGCAGCGCCATGGCAGCGGCGGCGATCAATGCGCTGGCGCAACCCGGCGAATGAGCGGGCTCAGCCCCCGGCGATCTTGGGAATGAGAAAAACTTCGCTTTCGGGGCGAAGCGGCGCCGCGTAGGCATCCTGATAGATCTCGCCGTCGATGGCGATGGCCATGCTTTCCTCGACCTGACGGCCGAGACCGGGATAACGACGCTCAAGCTCTTGAATCAATTGCAGGAAATTCTCCGCCGGCACCTCGAGCTCGGACTTGCCGCCGGTGAAGCGATGGCAAGCCGAGCCCGTGATGGTGACCAGCGGCATGCGCCCCTATTCTGCCGCTGCCTGCATGTCGATCGCGGCCAGCAGCTTCGGCGGCGAGATCGGCAGATCCTGCATGCGGACGCCGATCGCGTCGAAGATCGCGTTGGCGACGGCGGCCATCGGCGGGACGATCGGCACCTCGCCGACGCCGCGCGCTCCGAACGGGTGGCGCGGGTTCGGAACTTCGACGATGACCGCGTCGATCATCGGCAAGTCCGAGGCCACCGGCACGCGATAGTCGAGGAAGCCGGCATTCTCCATCCGGCCTTGCTTGTCGTAGATATATTCCTCGTTCAGGGCCCAGCCGATGCCCTGCGCGGCGCCGCCCTGGATCTGACCCTCGACGTAGCTCGGGTGGATCGCGCGGCCGACATCCTGCACCGCCGTATAGCGCAGGATTTTCACATGGCCGGTTTCCTTGTCGACCTCGACGTCGCAGATATGCGTGCCGAAGCCGGCGCCGGCGCCCTGCGCATTGATCGAGGCCTCGGCGCTGATCGGCCCGCCGGTGCGGCCCGATTTCAAGGCGATCTCGGCGAGCGAGAGCGGCGGGAACTTGCCACTGCTGGCACCGACCGGATGCGCCTTGCCGTCCTTCCATTCCACCTGATCGGCGCCGACGCCCCAGGTCATGGCGGCGCGCGCCTTGAGCTGCTCGACCACCTTCTCGGCCGCCTGGACCACCGCCATGCCGGTGGCGAAGGTGACGCGGCTGCCGCCGGTGAGGAAGCTGTAGCCGATCGAAGCGGTGTCGGCGACGATCGGCCGGACCTGCTCGATCGGAATGCCGAGCACCTCCGCCGCCATCATGGCAAGCGAGGCGCGCGAGCCGCCGATATCCGGGTTGCCGGAAACCATGACCGCAGTGCCGTCCTCGCTGATATGCACGGCCGCGCTGGACTCGCCGCCGATATTGAACCAGAAGCCGGAAGCGACACCGCGCCCCTGGTTCTCGCCGAGCGGCGACTGATAGTGCGGGTGCCGGCGGGCCGCCTCCAAGGTATCGACATAGCCGATGTCCTTGAAGGTCGGGCCATAGGCCGCCTTGGTGCCGTCCTTCGCCGCGTTCTTGGCACGCAGCGCGATCGGGTCGATGCCGAGCTTCACTGCCAGTTCGTGCATGCAGCTCTCGACCCCGAAGGCCGAAATCGGCGCACCCGGCGCACGATAGGCTGCCACCTTCGGCCGGTTCGACACCACGTCATAACCGGTGATCTTCACGTTCTTCAGGTCGTAGACGGCGAAAGCCGTCATGCAGCCCGGACCGATCGGCGAGCCGGGATAAGCACCGGCCTGGTACTTCAGCACGGCCTCGGCGGCGACGATGGTGCCGTCCTTCTTGGCGCCGAGCTTGACTGCGACGGTGCCGCCGGAAGTCGGCCCGCTCGCCTTGAAGACCTCTTCGCGGGTCATAACCATCTTCACCGGGCGGCCGCATTTCTTCGATAGCGCCAGCGCCACCGGCTCGAGATAGACCAGGGTCTTGCCGCCGAAGCCGCCGCCGATCTCCGCCGGCGTGACGCGGATATTGGACAGTTCGATACCAAGGATCTTCGCCGTATAGGCGCGGACCATGAACTGGCCCTGGCTGCTGCTGAAAATCTGCGCCTGGCCGTCGGCGCTCGCCGCCGCGACGCAGGCATGGGGCTCGATATAGGCCTGGTGCACCGGCTTGGTGGTGTATTTGCGCTCGACGACGACATCCGCTTCCTTGAAGCCGGCATCGATATCGCCGAGAGCGAATTCCACCTTTTTGGCGATATTGGACGGCTTGTCGGGCGCCGGCTTCACTCCCTGGGTGAAGAGATCGCCATGCAGCAGGGGCGCGTCCGGCGCCATCGCCGCCTCGACATCGATGACGTGCGGCAGGACCTCGTATTTGACCTCGATGAGGTCGAGCGCCTCCTCGGCAATCGCCGCCGAGGTCGCGGCTACCGCCGCCACCGCGTGACCTTCGTAGAGCGCCTTGTCGCGTGCCATGCAATTGCAGGAGAGATCGCGGAAGTTCATCGGCCCTTCGCCGACGAAAGCCATCTCCGACGGGATGTCCGGGAAATCGGCCGCCGTCACCACCGCCTTCACCCCCGGCAGTTTCAGCGCCTTTGCAGTGTCGATCGACAAAATGCGTGCATGCGCATGCGGGCTCCGCTTCATCTTGCCGATCACCATGCCGGGCATGGCCAGGTCGGCGCCGAACTGGGCCCGGCCGGTGACCTTGTCAACACCGTCGGGGCGAACCGGGCGCGTTCCGACGACTTTCAGGTCCTGATACGTCATGGCAAGATTCTCCCTCTATTTCCGCATGTCGGCGGCCGCGTCCATCACGGCCTTGATGATCTTGTCATAGCCGGTGCAACGACAGAGGTTGCCGGCGAGCCAGTAGCGCGCCTCGGTTTCGGTCGGGTCGGGATTGCGGTCCAGGAGCGCCTTGGTCGCGACCAGGAATCCCGGCGTACAGAAGCCGCATTGCAGCGCTGCGTGTTCCAGAAAGCGCCGCTGCACCGGATGCAGCTTGTCGCCATCGGCCAGACCTTCGATGGTGGTGATCCGCTTGCCTTCGGCCTCGGCGCCCAGCATCAGGCAAGAACACATCAGCCGGTCGTCGACGATGACGCTGCAGGCACCGCAATCGCCGGAGCCGCAGCCTTCCTTGCTGCCCGTCAGGTTCAGCGTATCGCGCAGCACGTCGAGCAAAGTTTCGCGCGGTTCGCAGAGGAATTCGACCGGCTCGCCGTTGATGGTGGCGGTCACATGGTGCTTGCTCATCAGCGGCCTCCCGCGCGTTCGAATGCAATGGTTGCAGCCCGCCGCGCCAGCACGCCGGCAACTTTCACTCGGTAATCGACAGTACCCCGCTTGTCGTCGATCGGCTTGCAGGCCCGCCGTGCGGCTGCGTCCAGCGCCTGCAGGGTGGCCCCATCGAGCTTGTGGCCGATCAGCGCCTTGGCCGCCTCCGGCACCAGAACTGCGGTCGGTGCGACGGCGCCGAGCGCCACCCGCGCGTCGATGCAGGTGCCGGCACCGTCCAGCGTGACATTGACCCCGGCGCCGACCACGGCGATGTCCATCTCGGTGCGGGGAATGAAGCGGAGGTAGGCATCGGCCGCGTGGGCTGCAGGCTTCGGCAATCTGAATTCGACGATCAATTCGCCCTTCGCGAGCGAGGTCGTGCCGGGGCCGGTGCAAATGGCTTCGACCGGCGCCTCGCGCCGCCCCTGCGATCCGACGATGACGCAGATCGTGCGCGCGGCGATCATGGCCGGGACGCTATCCGCCGCCGGCGACGCGTTGCAGAGATTTCCGGCAAGCGAGGCGCGCGCCTGAATCTGCGTGGAGCCGATCAGATTGGCGGCTTCGACCACGCCGGGCCAGGCCCGTTGCAGGCCGGCGTGCTCGCCGAGCATGGTGCCCGGCGTCGCGGCCCCGATGACGAAGTCACCGGCTTCCTCGCGAATCCCGATCATCCCCGCTATCCGCTTGGTATCGACGATCAGGCTGGGCTTGATACGGCCGGAACGAAGCTGCACCAGCAGGTCGGTACCGCCGGACAGTACCTTTGCCATGCCGCTCGCGCCGGCCAGCATCTTGACCGCTTCGTCGACTGTCGACGGCGCGTTGTAACTCAGGTTCGGCATGCTTCCCCCTCTCCTGGCGCTTCCGCGGGAACCAGTTCAGCTCCGATATATCGGCTGGATATTATTACGAAGAGACCGCACCCGCGACAAATGTCTTGAAGGTAGGCGGATTTTTGCCTTCGCGACATCACCATTTGTTGCGCAGCTCCCGCAATTTCAGGAACACGGTCTTGGCATCGGGTTGCTCCGGCATATCGGGGAAGGCCTGGCGCAGCCGGGCGATTACCGAAGGGCTGGCCAGGCGGAAGAAGGTATTGATCTCCTTCTCCAATTGCAGCGTCGTCACCAGCGCCTTGGCCGCATCCTGCCGTTCCATCGCGGGCAACATGGCCTTCGCCTTGGCATTGTCCGGCTCGCGATCCAGCGTGAAGCGGAGGTTGTTGGCGATGTAGTCGTGGCCCGGATAGATAAGCGTATTGTCCGGCAGCTCGGCCAGTTGGCCGGCAAAAGTGTTGTAAAGCTCGTTCGGATGGCCGCCGTTGTGGCAGTTGCCGGCACCCGCATTGAACAGCGTGTCGCCGCAGAAGAGCGCCGGTGTGTCACCATGCGCGCGAAGGCAGATATGGCACATGGTGTGGCCGGGGGTATCCAGGCTCTCCAGTTCGACCGTCTTGCCGACCTTGATCACGTCGCCGGCCTTCAGCCCGCGATCCATGCCGGGGATTTTTGCCTTCGCATTGGCATGCGCCAGCACCTTGGCGCCGGTCGCCGCAACCAGCGGACCATTGCCGCCAATATGGTCGTGATGCTCGTGCGTATTGAGGATTTGCGTGATGGTCCAGCCCTTGGCCTTGGCTGTCGCCAGGCATTTCTGGTGATCGAGCGGGTCGATCGCCAAAGCCTCGCCGGTTTCCGGGCAGGCGATCAGGTAGTTGAAGTTGCGATAGGCGTTGGCGGTCCAGATCTGTTCGACAATCATCGCTCACCCCATTTGACCGTGGATCGGCGTGGCGCGTCCGCTATTGGCGATCGCCACGGAATTTTGCTGGCTCGGCCGGGAGAACATCCTAACATAGCGGTATCTAGGGACCGGAGGCCGGCATGACAACTCTATCGCAAAAGACCCGCGAGGCTCTACTGACCGTCGCCACATCGACCTTGACCGGGGCGCTGTTCCGGCGCGGTCTGCGCAACATGTTCATGCAGGACGTCTCGCCGCTCCGCCTCGACATGCCGCGAATGGTCGGAGCGGCCTATACCATGCGTTTCATTCCCTCCCGCGAGGACAAGAACGGACCGGGAGGAAAGGCGCCACCCTCGGTGCAGCCGAAAGCCATGGAAGAATGTCCGCCCGGTCATGTGCTGGTCATCGATTCCCGCGGCGATCCCCGTGCCGCCTCGGCCGGCGATCTCTATGTCGGCCGGCTGAGGGCACGCGGTTGCACCGGTATCGTCACCGACGGAGGACTGCGCGATTCCGAGGGGATACTCAAGACCGGCCTGCCGGCCTACCAGCGCCGTTCTTCCTCGCCGCCGAGCCCGATCGTGCACTATCCGGTCGATCTCAATCTCCCGATCGGCTGCGGCGGTGTCGCCGTCTATCCCGGCGACATCATCGTCGGCGACAGCGACGGCGTGGTGGTGATCCCGGCCGATATCGTCGATGCGGTGGCGGAGGAAGCGGTCGCCACCACGCTCTATGACGAGTTCGCCGAAGCGGAAGTGGCCAAGGGCCGCTCGTTGATAGGTCTGTTTCCGGTTGCCAACGACGACGCCAAGCGCGACTTCGAGGCTTGGAAGAAGGCGCGCGGCAAATAGGCGCTCAGGCCGGCGGACGCGGCGCGATCAGCATCGGTTTGACTTCGATGCGCCGCCAGACGTCGCCGGTGACATAGGGGTCCTTGGCCAGCCAAGCATCGAGCTCGGCCCGGCTGGCGAAGTCGTAGAAGATGGCCGAACCTATCATGTTCCCGGCATCGTCCAGGATGGCGCCGCCGGCGATGATGCGGCCGCTCTTGACCAGCGGTTCGCCGTTGGCGAAGTGCGCCGGCCGCGCCTTCAGCCGCCGCGCCGGCGCTTCGGCATCGGTTCCGTCATAGCCAAGCACCAGATATTGCGGCATTGGAATCTCCCTTTACCGGACTGCAATTTCTTTGTCGTCAGGCGCCCTGCCTCGCCTGCTGGATCGCCACCCAGATCCGCTCGCTAGTGGCCGGCATATCGAGTTCGCGCACGCCAAGCGGCTCCAGCGCATTCATGATGGCGATCATGACCGCCGGAAGCGCGCCGACCGTGCCGGCCTCGCCGGCACCCTTCGCACCAAGCGGATTGGTTGCGGTCGGCACGGAGTTGCTGACGATATCGATATCGCACATCACGTCGGCCCGCGGCATGCAATAGTCCATGAAGCTGCTGTTGAGCAACTGACCGGACTCGGGGTCGTAGACCACCTGCTCCATGAGGATCTGGCCGACGCCCTGGGCGACGCCGCCGTGAATCTGCCCCTTGAGCGTCAGCGGATTGATCACCGTGCCGACGTCATCAACGACGAGATAGGAGAGCAGCTTGACCACGCCGGTATCGGGATCGACCTCGACCTCGCAAACGTGGCAGCCGTTCGGATAGGTGTCGCGCTTGGGCGCAAAGGAAGCATGCTCGTATAAGCCGGGCTCCATCCCAGGTGGCAAGCGCGCCGGCTGGAAGGCGGCGATCACCACCTGCTTGAGGCTCATGCTGCGATCGGTCCCGACCACAGAGAACTTGCCGTCGGCAAAGCTGATGTCCTTCTCGGAAGCCTCGAGAAGATGGCCGGCGAGCTTGCGGCCCTTCTCGATCACCTTGTCGCTGGCCAACAGAAGGGCAGACCCGCCGCTCACCATCGAGCGCGAGCCGTTGGAACCCATGCCGAAGGCCACCCGGTCGGTATCGCCGTCGATGAATTGCACGTCGGCCGGATCCATGCCGAGACGTTCGTGCAGGATCTGCTTGAAGGCGGTGTCGTGACCCTGGCCGTGCGTCTTGGTACCAAGCAGAAGAATGGCGGTGCCGCTGGGGTTGAAGCGGATCTCCGCATATTCCGGCGTCGGACCTGCCGCCTGTTCGATGGCGTTGGCCAGACCGATGCCGCGCAGCAAGCCGCGCGTTTGCG
>DATKQA010000671.1:0-10246 GCA_035523835.1 Candidatus Sulfotelmatobacter sp. | reverse complement strand
GGTTTGCGCTTCTCCAGGTGGGAGGAGAGGCCCTCCTTCACCTCGGGCCCGCCGAAGCCAAGGAATTCGAGCGCGAGCGCGGTGTCGAAGCTCGGGCCGGCTTGGCGCAGCCAGTTGTTGAGCGCGTATTTCGTCCAGCGGATGGCGTGCGGCGCCCCTTCGGCGAGGCGGGTCGCGATCTCGACCGCCTTCCCGTCGAGCTCCGCATCCTCCACGGCGAGCGAGATCAGGCCGATGCGCTCGGCCTCGGCGCCGGACACCGGATCGCATAGCAGCAGATAGTATTTCGCCTTGGCCATGCCGCAGAGCAGCGGCCAGATGATGGCGGCATGGTCGCCCGCGGCGACGCCGAGCCGGGTATGCCCGTCGATGATGCGCGCCTCCTTGGCGGCGATGGAGACATCCGCCAGCAGGCCGCAGACGAGGCCGGCGCCGACGGCAGGGCCGCGGATCGCGCTGACGATCGGCTTGGAACAGTTGATGACGTTGTAGACGATGTCGCGCGCCTCCTTCCAGTTGCGCGCCCGGGTCGGAAAATCGTCCATGATCTTCTGGATCATGTCGAAGTCGCCGCCGGCGGAGAAAGCCTTGCCGGCACCGGTGAGGATGGCGGCGGAGACGCCGGGGTCGGCATCGATGTCGCGCCAGATCGCGGCCAGTTCGCCGTGCATCGCCTCGTCGGCGGAATTGAGCCGGCCGGGATTGTTCATGGTGATGCGCAACACGCGCGGATGCGGCCTGTCGAACTGCAGCCGCTTGTAGCCGGCATAACGGTCGGTCATTTGCTCCTCGCTTCTTCAGCTCCGCCACGGCCGGCACCTTCCGCGCTCCGCGGTCTTGCCTCTTGCCTCGACTGCCGGCCGCCATCATCATGAAACAACGATCGGATGTTGTCACGGATCGATCGCTTTGCCGGCGCGGCGACGCGCGGCGATTTGCAACGGGAGCGAGCGCCACACATGGACCTGCAGAACAAATCGGCCGTCGTCACCGGCGGCGCCTCGGGCATCGGCAAGGCCACCGTCTTCAGCATGGCGCGCGCCGGCGCGCAGGTCATCATCGGCGACATCGACGAGGCCGGCGGCAACCGGGCCGCGGCCGAGGGCCGCGCCGCGGGCCTCGACATCACCTATCACGCCCTGAACCTGACCGACGTCAGCTCGATCGCCCTGTTTGCCGATGCGGTGCATGCCAAGGTGAAGCGGCTCGACGTGCTGGTGAACGGCGCCGGCTGGGACATGATCCAGCCGTTCCTGCAGAACGCGCCGGAGATGTGGGAGAAGCTGATCGGCATCAACCTGCTCGGACCGATCCGGCTGACCCGCGCCCTGCTGCCGCCGATGGTCGAGGCCAATGCCGGCAAGATCGTCAACGTGTCGAGCGACGCCGGCCGCGTCGGCAGCATGGGCGAGACCGTCTATGCCGCGGCCAAGGGCGGCGTCATCGCCTTCACCAAGTCGCTCGCCCGCGAGATGGCGCGCCATCGCATCAACGTGAACTGCGTCTGCCCCGGCCCGACCGACACGCCGCTCTTCGCCCAGCAGCCGGAGCGCATGCGCGAGGCGCTGGCCCGCGCCATCCCCTTCCGCCGCATCGGCAAGCCGGAAGAGGTCGCCGACGCCATTTTATTCTTCGCCAGCAATCGCGCGGATTACGTCACCGGCCAGGTACTTAGCGTGAGCGGCGGCCTGACCATGGTGGATTAGGCGCCGCCGGGCGGGCGGCGTTAACAATTTGGCAACCAGTTGGGCGCGACAATGATCGCGTTCGACGCAGATTCAGGAGCAAGCCACTGCTTCGGGGGAAGCAGGCCCAGTACCACGAAACGGCAAACCGTCGGTAACGGCGGGACGCAAAGCCACCGGCCCGAGCACGCGAGTACGGGTAGCGGGGTTACCGAATGGAGGAGTACCAGTGAGCAGTATGCATTACAACGCCGCCTGGCACGGCGGTTTTCAAAGTGCCGACAACGCCAAGCTCAGGCCGAAGGACGCACCCTCGCGGGACTCGGCCGACCAGGCGATAGAGCCGGTCGTCTTCACCAACGTCATTCATTCGCCGTCGCGCGCGTCGGCCCGTTCGCCTGGCAAGGGCGCCGCCCGCATCGCGCGGCTGATTCCGGCCGAGCTGCGTCGCCTGTTCAGCTTCCGCGACGCGGAGCAGGAACCCTCGCTGCTCGAATTCGCCCGCCGCGCCAAGCGCAGCAAATCCTGAGGCCCGATCGGCGGCGGGATCCGGTTGCCGATCCCGTCGCTCCGCCTCGTCAATGCTGGCCGGCCAGCGCCCGCCGCAGATCGGCGATCAGGCCGGCGATATGCGGCAGATGCGGTTCTTCCGTATCCAGCACGGTGCGGAAGGCGCGCCGCTTGAGCGCCGGAACATCGACCCCGTGCGTCGCCAGGTCGACGCCGCAGGAATCGCAGACGATATCGATCAGCCGGTCGACGGCGTGCAGCCGCCCGAGCAGATAGTCGTTCTCCCGATAGCTGCGTGAGAAGAACGCGCCGAAATGCCCGAGCGAGGTTCCCTTGAGCATCTCGGTGAGGCCGACATTGACCAGGAAATGCGAATCCTCCGGGCTGATGCGGTCGACGCGGATCTCGTCGAACTCGCCGACGTCGCGCCAGTTGGTTACTGAAAATGTCAGCAGGTCCCAGAACGGGAAGCCGAGGTAGTTGACCAGCACCTCGCGCCGGATCTCCGGCCGCCAAGCCTTGTGGTCCATGGATGCCAGGAGCACATCGACATCATGGGTCGCGGCGTCGAGATTGATCTCCGCCGCCATGCGCTCGATCAGGCGGTCGATCTCGCCGCCGCGCCGGGCGATGAAGCCGGCCGCGTAGTCGCCCATGCGCTTGGCCTCGGCGGCGGCCGGCGGTTCGCCGAACAGGCCGAGCGCCAGCGCGCGCGTCTCGGCGCTGAAGGCGGTCGGCCGCTCACGCCGGCGAAGCGAATCGAGGCATTCGTAGAACGAGCGTTTCAGGCCGTTGATCAGCACCGCATCCCCGCTGCCCTGCACGCCGGGCTCGAGCATCTGATAGAGGCGGTTCTGTCCCTGGATTAGAAAGCTCAGCCGGCGCTTGCGGAAGCCGACATCGAACTCCAGCAGGAAGCGCACCCAGGGCGGCAGGGCGCGCTCGGCAAAGGCCGCTTCGCGATAGAGCGCATGGCCGCGGTCGGCGACGAAGGACACGCCGTGCTGCTGCCCCCAGGTCTCGACCACTTCGGCGATGGCGCGCGCCGACAGCGAGCGCTCAGGCTTGTCGCAGAGGTTCACGATCAGCTCGCCGACGAAGGCGCGCACGGCGGAGAGCTTCAGCCGCACATAGCCTTCGTAGGCGAAGCCGGCGCTCTCCGCCACCTGCACGTTGACCGCCTCGCGCCAGCGGCCGACCTGCTCCGCGCTGAGCGGCAAGTCGACGTCGGCCGGCGCCGTGGCCACCACGAGTTCGGAAATCTGCGGCCGCGCCGAATCGACGATGCCCTTGAGCCGACGCACGCGCTCGTTGAAGCCGGTGATCCAGCCGAGTTCGTCGGCGATCGGCTCGTTGCGCGGAATGTCCGACAGCGCGCCCTTGAGGGTGGCGAAAAAGTTCGGCCGCTGGCCCTTGACGGGCGGCGCCGCCTGGCGCGGATCCGGATCGATATAGACCAGCCGCCGGTCCACCTCCCGATAGGCGGCGCGGCCCTTGATCGACTGGATCGCCTCGCTGAACGGCTTGTTGTTCAGCACGCTGCCGTCGATGAAGGAGGTCGCTTCCGGGCTCGTCTCCGCATGGTGGTAGCGCTCGAAGTTCTGCTTGAGAAACCGCGCGCGCGTCGGCCAGGCGAGATTGCGGGCGACCAGCAGGCGGTCGATCTCGGCGATCTGCGTCGGCGGAAACGCGCCCGGGAAGGACGAGGTCGCCCGCGCCGCGAAGGCCAGGGCGGCGGCATTGTCCAGGTCGAAGTCGGATTCGACCTCACCGCTCGGCCAGCGCCGGTAGCTGAATTTCAGGATATGGCGGTGTTCGCGCTCGCGGATGATGGGCGGGTCGTGGATTTCTATGAGCTGCTGGTAGCCGAAGTAGTCGGTCAAGGTCACGAAGAGATCGAGATGCTGGCCGGTCGGCAGCAGCGAAGCCGCGGCCGAGCGCGGGCTGCCCATGCTCTGCACGCCGTCCAGCATCAGCTCGCTCATGCGCTGCCCGTCGAAAGGCGGACGGAACCAGCGCGAGCGGACGAATAGCGAGAGTTTCTCGCGCACTTCGCGCTCGCTTATCGAGCGCATCAGCCGGGTGCGGCCGGCACCCCAGATGACCGGCTGCAGGAACCACTTGCTCCAGGCCTTCGCCTTGCCATCCGGCGCCAGCAGCTCGGTGACATCGGCTTCGCTGAGCCAGAGATCGCGCAGCGGGTGCATCGGCAGGTCATGGGCGAGCGCGCGGGCCAGCATGACGCCGTTGATGCCGCCGGCCGAGGCGCCGGCGATGATGTCGACGATGACCCGGAGCTCGATGCTGCGGCCGATCTCGCGCAGCAGCTCGAAATAGACCGGCTCGGTGTCGAACTCGGGATCGTGCGGATCGGCGATGGTGAAGAAATTCGCCTTGGCGCGCTGCGAGCGGTCGGCAATGGCATGCAGCACGCTCGAGGCGCGCACCAGCTTCAGGATCTCCTTGCTGATGCCGTGTATATAGACGGCGAGCGATATGCCGCCGAAGAACACCAGCGCCAGCCGCAGTTCCTTTTCCCGCATGTTCTGCTTCTGCCCGTTCCGCGCCTCCCCCCAACGGGAGAACGACGAGCCTATACCGCCGCGCCGCGTTCGTCTCGGCAGGACGGCAATTGCCGACGCGGCGCAAGCGATGTACCTTTTGCGCGCCCTGAATAGCCGGCGAGGGCCGCACCGGCCGGCCGCGGCTCTGCCGCGGTTGCCGATGTCGTGGCCCGACAGAAAAATGCGGTTACGGCAGCAGCGACGGCAAATGGGGCGGTTTTGACAGCAGGCGACCCAAAAGCTTCGTCATAGGGAGGTATCGCGGCCCGGTCGGACCTTGATCTACGTCAAACACGATCATGGGGAAATGGTCATCAAGCATCGAGATCACGCCTGGCGCGGCAGATCGACCCGCCTGCCGAAATTATCGTGGCAAGCGTCGCGAGCAGCGGCGAAGCGGCCAAGATCCGGTGGGCACGGGAGCGCGGGCATCCGCCGATTCGCCGATCGAACGCGGTTCTATAGTTGGCTGCCGCTTAGAAACGACGCCGGGTATTCGCATCGCGCCCGGCAAGTCATGGGCCGCCACGTGAATTGCGCCAAGATTTTGCTATGCGGCCATGGTTTAACGTTTTTTAAGCGGCGGGATGATACTGTCACGACGCAGCAATGACTTAGTTTGGCGCTATTCTTGTCCTTGGTTGAGGTGGGCACCAAGTGTTCCGGTTCTTCAGGCATTATCTTTCTTCCTCAGCCATTTCGCTGTTTCTAATTGAAACCGGCGTCGTTATTTTTGTTCTTTATTACAGCTTCAGTTATTACCTGCTGCCGGAGCTGACATCGGGGCCCGTCGTTTCCAATATCCTGCTGCTGATCGCGCTGCCCGCCGGCATCATTTCCATCGTCATGTATTCGACCGGGCTATACGACCGCTGGCATCTCGACGACTTCAAGCGGGTCGCCAACCGGCTCGCCGCCTGCTTCATCATCTGCCTGCCGATCATCATCTTCCTGTTCAAGGTCAATTCGCTGGAAGTCGCCGCCGCGGAGCGGCTGAAGATCTCGTTCTACCTGCTGCTGACGGCGGCCGTGTTCGTCGGCGTGCTGCTGGCGCGCTTTGCCTATCTCGCCATCGCCAAGGTCACCGTCAGCCCGCATCGCGTGCTGGTGGTCGGTGCCGGCAAGCTCGCCGCCGAAATCGAGCGGCTCACCACGCAGCATAAATCGCGCGACACCGAGGTCGTCGGCTATGTGAACCTGCGCCAGATAGATCCCGAGGTTTCGCGCCAGAAGATCGTCACCAAAGAAGGGGCGCTGCTGTCGATCGCCCGGGAACTCGGCGCCAAGGAACTGGTGATCGCCCTCGACGACCGTCGCGGCGTGGCGCTGCAACCCTTCCTCGACGCCCGCATGGAAGGCATCACCGTCACCAGCTACCTGAACTTCTGGGAACGGGAAACGCGCCGGCTCAATCTCCAGGCGCTCGATCCGAGCTGGCTGATCTATTCCGACGGCTTTCGCATCGGCACCCTCACCAACGCCTTTCTCAAGCGGCTGATCGACATTACCGCGAGCCTGGTGCTGACCGTCTTCATGCTGCCGATGATCGCCGTGGTGGCCATCGTCATCCGCCTCGACAGCAAGGGGCCGCTGTTCTATCTGCAGGAGCGCGTCGGCCAGAACGGCCGCCATTTCAAGGTGTGCAAGTTCCGCACCATGCGCGCCGACGCCGAGGCAGGCGGCGTGCCGCAATGGGCGGCGATCCGCGATCCGCGCATCACCCGCGTCGGCAACTTCCTGCGCATGACGCGGATCGACGAGATTCCACAGGTGATCAACGTGCTGAAGGGCGACATGAGCTTCGTCGGCCCGCGCCCGGAACGTCCTTTCTTCGTCGAGAGCCTGAGCCGCGACATCTCCTTCTATGGCGAGCGGCATCGCGTGCGGCCGGGCATCACCGGCTGGGCGCAGATCAACTATCCCTACGGCGCCTCGATCGAGGACGCCAAGGCGAAGCTCTCCTACGACCTCTACTACATCAAGAACTACAGCGTGCTGTTCGACATCCTGATCATCCTGGCGACGGCGCACGCCATCCTGCTCAACAAGGGCGGGCGCTGAGCTTCGCCGCCGGACCGCTACGGCTTCACCAGGGTCAGCACCGCGCGGCGCGACGCCTCAGCCGCCGCGAGTTCGTCCTCGATGACCAGCGTCGCCATGGCCATGAGCCGGGCGACCTCGCGCAGGCCGAGCCCCTCGGCGTCGCGTTCGATATGGCCGATGAAGTGGTACATGCTCTGCACGTCGCGGAGCTGCTGCGCCGTCCAGCGGCGCAGCCTGCCGGGCCGCTCAGCCATGCGCCGCCTCCCGCGCGGCCGGGTGCGCCGATCGCTCGGCCGAGCGATCGAGCACGCCGGGGCGGTCCCAATCGCCCTCCGGGCGGTTGAGCACGAGATCGGGCGAGCCCGCCGCCAGCCGCCCCGGGCTCGGCCGCAGGCGCCGGACGATGGGGACGTACTCGTGATCGGAAAAATGGAAATTGGCCTTGCCGAGCCGCTCGAAGCCGACGCTCAGCCAATAGTCGAGCACGCGCGTCTGCGCGCTGCCATAGAGCAGCGCATAGCCCTTGCGCGCGGCGAGCTCGGCGGCGAAATCGGTCATCCGCCGGCATAGCCCCAGGCGGCGGTACGCCGGCCTGACCGCGGCCCGCTCCGCCTTGGCGAAATCGGCGAACCAGCGGATGCGCAGCGTGCCGGCGGGCTCGCCGTCGACCTGCGCCAGGAGATGCGTCGCGCTGAGATCGTTGCCGTCGAATTCCTCGGCATAGGGACAGGCCTGCTCGCCGACGAAGACCACGGCGCGCACGACATAGGCCTGGATCAGCTCGTCGGTGCCGCGGGCCGGCGCGATCCTGATCGATGGCCGGCCCACCGCCGGCGCGGAAAATTGTGCGTTCATGCTCCGCCCCCTCAGGCTGCCGCTTGTGCTTCGCCCGGCATGGCCTGCATGCCGCGCAGCTCCCGTTCGACGCTCGGCGAGGTCAGCCCGGCGGCGCCGGCGCGAATGGCCGTGGCCGAGATCGAGCCGCGGCGCACCACCGGGAACGGGTAGTACCAGCCGCTCTCGTCCATGATGGTGCGCACCAGCATGGCGCCGAAGTCGCTGCCGTGGATGCCGTGCATCGGCTTGCCGGGGTGCTGCCGGCGGATGGCGCGGAACACGCCGTGGAAGCCGGCCCGGGCATAGACTTCGGGCATGAAGGCGACTTCGACCCGGTCCGACAGGCCGGCGTCGGCGATCGACAGTGCGATCATGCGGCAGCGGTCTTCCGGACTGAAGAAGCGATTGCCGGTCGGGAAGTAGTTGACCTTCGGATCGGCCTTCTCGGTGGTCTCGTAGATCTGCAGGCCGTTCTCCACCCGGGCGACGCGGATCTCGCCGCGCGCCAGGGCGTCGGCGTGGAAGCGCGGCACCACGGTCGGGTGGATGATCACCTTCTCGACACCGCGCTCCTCGATCACGCGGCGCACCAGCGCCAGGTGGCCGACGTGGAACGGATTGAACGTACCGAAGAAGATGGCGATGCCGCCCTGCGGATGGATCAACGCGCGCAGATCCGACAACAGGCCGAGGCCGAATACCACCAGGCCAAGGCCGATGCCGCCGACGAGGAAGCATTGGCGCGCCAGCGGCAGCCCGCCGATCGCCGCCGCCGTGACGAAGACATTGGCCGAGAGGCCGAGAAGCGTGTTGGTGTCGGGATGGCCGAACCCGTGGCGATAGGCGAGCTGGCCCACGTACTGCGCGCCTTGCGAGGCGATGGTGGTGATCGCGGCGACGCCGAGCAGGCCGCCGATGCCGCTGAAGCCGTCGGCGGCGACGACATGGCCGCGCAGGAACAGCAGGAAGACCACCGCATTGAAAGTGTATTGCAGCGCGAAACGGCCGAGCCGCCCGAGCGAGACGATCGCCGTGCGCTCCTGCAGCCGTTCTTCCAGGCGATTGCTCAGCCGGGAATAGTCGGGCAGGTGCAGGCCGATGAAGATCGCGGTCAGCAGCAGGGTCGGATTGCTCCAGCCGTTATGCGGAAACGCATAGCTCACGTAAAGCACGACCGCCAGGATCGCCGCAAAGACGCTCGACCGCCGATCGCGGATATTGCTAAAGAAGCGAGAAAAACCGGTGATTTTGCTCGCAATCATCGCTATTTCCCCCGTCTGGTGGTGACGCGAGGGGGACGGTAACACCCTTGACAGCACGATTAGCACATCAAATGATGTGCGAACAAAATGCAAAAACGCATATCACTGGCTGCACTATCGCTCGGCGACTGGGACGACCTTCGCTACTTTCTCGCCGTCGCGCGCAGCGGCAGCTTCACCAAGGCGGCCGAGCTGTTGAAGAGCACGCAGACGACGGTCGGCCGACGCCTGCATGCCCTGGAGACGCGATCCGGCACCAAGCTGTTCGATCGACGCTACGACGGCATGTATCTGACACCCGCCGGCCGCGAGGTCTTCAACCTGGTGGAAGCGATGGAGCAATGCTCGATCCATGTCGAGCGCCTGATCGTCGGCCCCGATCAGGGCCTGACGGGCACGGTGCGCATCGCCACCACCGAGGGCATCGGCAGCTACTGGCTGACGCCGCGGCTCGACGCCTTCCAGCGCAAGTTCCCGAAGCTCGTGGTCGAGGTGCTGACCGGCAACGAGGTGCTCGACCTGGCCAAGCGCGAGGCCGACCTGTCCATCCGGCTGGCGCGGCCGACCAGCCCGAAGCTGGTGGCGGTCAACGTCGGCCGCATGCGCTTCGGCCTGTTTTGCGCCGGCGCCTATATCGATCGCTTCGGCCGTCCGTCGAGCCTCGCCGAGGTCGCGCAGCACCACAGCATCGCCGATCACTCGTCCTATGTCGCCCTGCCCTTCTGGCAGGACTTCATCGCCACGCATCCCAAGGTTATGTTTCGTTCGAATTCGTCGATCGCCTTCCTGCAATCGGTGCGCGACGGCCGCGGCATCGGCCTGTTTCCGCTGTTCAGCCGCTTCACCGCGCCCGACCTGATCAGGCTCGATATCGAGCTCGACCTGGACTTGCCGATCTGGCTCGTGTCGCATTCGGAAACCAACAAGAGCGCACGCACGCGTGCCTTGTGGAGCTATGTCCGGGATTTGTTCCGGCGCGACCGGGCGGCCTGGTTTTCCTGAGACGACGGGCCGGTTCAGCCGGCGCCGGCCGTCTTGGCGGCCGGCGCCTCGTCTGCCTGCCGCGTCATGCCCTCGGCAAGGGCCTCGACGAAACGCACGACGGCAAGGCGCAAGTCGGCGTCGGCGAGCTGCTCGAAGGCGCGCACCAGCTCGAGCGTATCGCGATGGGCGCGATCGGGAACCGGCGCCCGCGCGGTGTCGCCGCCGGGCAGCGGCAGGTCGCCGGTCGGCAGGTCTTCGAAGAAGTAGCTCGGCGGCACGTCGAACAGGCGGGCAAACTCGTAGAGCCGGCTGCAACTGATGCGGTTGGTGCCCTTCTCGTATTTCTGGATCTGCTGGAAGG
>DATKQA010000670.1:0-4527 GCA_035523835.1 Candidatus Sulfotelmatobacter sp. | reverse complement strand
CGCGCACGCCGGCACCGACCAGCAACACCAGAAAGGTGACCCCCGCCATGATCCAGCCGTAGTGCAACTTCGCACGCATGCAACGCCACCTTCGCTCTAAAATCCGCTCGCACCTTTTCGCCGGCGGATCAGGCCGCCTTTTGTTTCGCCGCCGCTTCCCGCACCCGTCGCGCCTCATAGGTCTTGAGGTGCGCATGGATCACGCGCAACAGCGGGTTGGCGCCCGGCCGATCGCCGCCGCGGCGGAGCAGGTCGCCGATGACGTGCTCGGCCTCGATCGGCGCCTGACGCTCGATGTCGCGAAACATCGATGCCGTCAGGCCGGAGCCGGCGGCGGTGAAGACGGCGGCAGCGCGCTGGCGCGCCGCCTCGCTCGGCGCGAAACCCTCGGCGGCGGCGATCCCCGCACATTCGTCGAGCAATGCCCTGGCAAGGTCGGCGGCACCCGCCGCCACCAGGTCGCCGATGCTGCCGCGCAGCAGGCAGGTGATTCCGGCGCCGGTGGCGATGAACACCCACTTTTCCCACATCTCCTGCAGGATCGCTTGGCTCGCCCTGGCCTCGAATTTTGCGCCCGAGAGAGCGGCGGCGATGGCCTCGACACGCGGCGAGCGCGCGCCGCTCCGTTCGCCGAACGAAAGCCCGTGCGCATCGTTCAGGTGCAGGACGCGGCCCTCCCGGTCGAGCGCCGTGGAAATCAGGCATTGCCCGCCCAGCACGCTTTTGCCGCCGAAGCGCGCGCTCAGGATGTCGAGATGACGCATGCCGTTCAGCAGCGGCAGGATCGCGGTCTGCGGCCCGACCGCCGCGGCCAATGCGTCGATCGCCCCCTCCAGGTCATAGGCCTTGCAGCTCAGCAGGACGAGATCATAGGGCTGTCGCAACAGATCGGCGGTGATCGTCGGCGGCGCCGGCGCGACGAAATCGCCGAGCGGGCTGCTTATGACGAGGCCGGTGCGGCCGAGTTCGGCGGCACGGCGCGACCGCACCAGGAAGGTCACGTCGCGGCCGGCTTCCAGCAACCTGCCGCCGAAATAGCCGCCGATGCTGCCGGCGCCGACCACGAGGATGCGCATGGGATTCTCCATTCGACGAAGGGATTCAGGCGACGGGCTCGAATGCCACCGCTTCCACCTGTTTCAGCTTGAAGCGAAGCCGGCGGGCATGCTCGATGCCAAAGGCGCGTTCGAAACGCCGCTGCGCTTCGGCCCACAGCGGCCGTGCCGCCGCAACCAGGGCGGCGCCGGCCGGCGTGAGCGCCAGGGCCCGGCGACGGCGATCCGACGCCGACACCTGCAGGCACACCAGGCCGCGCCTGGCCAGCGGGCGCAGCAGCCGGCCGAGCGTCGACCGGTCCATGACCAGGCGGGCCGCCAGCTCGCCGATGGTGCTCGGACCGACGCGGCCGAGCCGCGCCAGGATGGAATATTGGTTCACGCTCAACCCGGCGGGGGCCAGGGCATCGTCGTAGAGCTTGCTCGCGTGCCGCGCCGCCTGGCGCAACGCCGAGCAATTGCAGATTTCCGGCTCGAGGCAGGACGGCACGGCTTCCCCCTTTGGCATCCAGCCATATAGGGGTAATTACCCGCAAGTCCAGCGCCGCCGGCGATATATTTTTCCCGCCGGGCGCCGCCCTTGCGGAGTGCCCCTCGGCGAGACGTGGATGGGGCGGTCAGCGCTTCTTGCCGGAGCGATAGACCATCGGTATCGCCGCTTGCGCCGACAGGATCTGGAAGGTGAAGCTCTCCTCGATATAGAGCCGCACGCGCTCGGCATCGTGATCGCGATAGCCGATGGAGAAATCCTGCCCGACGGTGAGCTCGAAGTCCTCGCCGCGCATCGACAGCACCACGGCGCCATCCAGGCCCGGCGCCCAGACGATGGGACCATCGATCAGGCGGCGGACATGCTGCAGCGCCGGGTATCCCGCCTTGGTGATCTCCATGAGGTGCGCGTAGCCCTGCTCGCTCAGCGCGATGGCGAAGGGGCCATCGACGCCGGCGTCGCGCAGCCGGTTCATCGCCGTTGCGATCGCCACCGGGTAGTCTTCATGCGTGGCCGGCATATCGACGGCCAGCTTCGCCTGCGCCTGGCAGATGCCCTCGATCCCGGCGGCGGCGTAGCCGTGAAAGATGGCATGATCTTCCGCCGTGGCGATGGTGCGCGCGGCGGCGATCACGGCATCCAGGTCGGGGTCCTTGGCGCCGCGACTGATCGCCTCGAGCTCGCTGCGCGAAAGCTCGAACGGCACCCTGAGTTCGACCAGCGGCAAGACCCGGCGCAGCCGCGCCTCGATGCCGCCGGCCGGCGCGTCGATGGCTTCGACGCGGCCTGTGCAGACGGAAGAGGCGGACCAGCCCTGCGGCCCGACGAAGTCCACCAGGCGACGGGCCGCCAGCGTAGTCTTGAGGGTGCGCGTCGCCTCCTTCTCGATTTCGCGCCAGCCGGTCGGCGAAATCGGCGCCAGTTCGCGGAGCAGGTGGTTCATCGCCTAGCCCCTCCCCGCCTTCAGGCTGCCGATGCCGAGGCTGCCGTCGCCGCCGGGTTCACCGGGCTCGCCGGCTCCCGCCTCAGCGGCCGCCTCCTCCTTGATCGGCCCCTCGCGGAACAGATAGGTCTTCAGATGCAGCTCCAAGGCCGGGTCATGCCGGCGCAGCCACTCCAGCACCATCGAGGCATGCTCCTTCTCCTCGTCGCGATTGTGCGCGAGAATCGTCCGCAGCTCCTCGTCCTCGGTCGCCTTGACGCGCTGGTCGTACCAGTCGACCGCTTCCAGCTCTTCCATCAGCGAGACGATCGCGCGGTGACGATCGATGACCTCGGGACCAAGCGTTGCGGCATCCTCGTGCAATTTGTCGCTTGCCATCGCCGTTCTCTGGTTGTTTTGAAGAATTTCCTGATAGCATTCATAGTAGCGTCTTGACTTGGCGCGCACTAGCGGCAATCTCGACCGCGCGCTGCGGCTGATCGGCGCAAGAACCGCTGACCGTCCAACGAAACGTCGGGCCGCTACGAGCGTTGCCGCCGGAAAATTGTTGCAAAGATAGAGACGGTGCAGGCGGAACCAAACGGGCCGTGCGGTGTTTTTACTGCCGATCGTCGGCTGGGCTTCGCCAAGGCCTGCCAGCGACGAACTTGAACGACGAACGGAGCGCTTCATGACGCTAAATCGCAGATCGGGACTTGGCCGGAAGGTGCTGGTGCTGACCCTGGCGCTGGTCACCGGCGGAAGCCTGAATGCCTATGCCGCCGAACATATGTGCGGCAGCGTGAGCGTCGATGTGGTGAGCGCGCCGGTTCCCGGTGGATCGGTCAACGATCGCTGCGGCACCGCCTGGGCCACCTGCGGCACCTTACGGCTGACCGTGCTGAACGAGCCCGTCGTCGGCGTGAAGCAATTCGTAGCGGAGCGCCAGGAGAACGGCAAATACGGACCGATGGTGCAGACCAACGACTGCAAGACGACCTTCGGCGATTGCGCCTGGCAGGGGCCGCCGGCCATCGACCGCAACGGCGATGCGACCACCATCACCCAGACCCTGAACAACTGGACCCGCAAGGACAATGCCGGGAGCTGGAAGCGGGCGACGCTCTACGCCTACTGCGACTAGAAGGCACGCGTTCGTGCGACGATGCCCTGCGCGGCCCGCCGGCCGCGCAGGGCGACACTTGTCTGTGCGGCTGCTGCCGGCACGGCGAGACAGGCTGTGTGAAAAGTCCTGCTCGATGAAAAGGCCTGGGGCCTTGCTGGGTGGCAAACAGCACGCCTGCCTGAGCGCCGCTTTGTGATCGGCTCATCTCCCTGCTTTGGTCGCAGGCATTCCGGCCTCGTCCTGCAGAGGCAGGCTGCGCAGCGGAACAGGCGTGCTCTGCACGATGCTGGTTGTGGTCTGGCCGTAGGCTAAAAACTGATCGAGCACTTGATCGAGGTCGCCGATCGACGGCAAATGGACTTTCAGCACGAAGCAGTCCTCGCCTGTCACGCGATGGCATTCGACCACCTGCTGCAGCGAGCGGGCCAGCTCGGCCACCTTCGAAAGCTGACCTGGCGCGGGCCGTACGCGCACATAAGCAGAAACCGGGTAGCCCAAGGCGGCGGGGTCCAATTCCAGACGATAGCCGCGAATGACGCCCGCATCCTCCAGACGCAGAATCCGCTCCCGCACAGCGGGTGCCGACATGCCAATCCGTCGCGCCAATGCCGAGATGCCAAACCGTGGATTGTCACCGAGCAGGGCCAGCAGTTCCACGTTGCGGGGATCGCGCAGCAATTCCGATCTCTGAAGGTTCAAACGCAATCTCACTTTCAAATATGAAGGTAGAATTAGGGTATCACCTTCAAGATGGCATTCAATAGCCAGTTCTTATCGCCTATCCTGCGCTTATGCCTTCCGATAGCGCCACCAGCATCGTCGCGCCTTGGCCGAGGCTCGCCGATCGGCTGCCGCCGCAACTCTTCTTCCTCGTCAGTGCGGTCTTCCACTATCTCGGCCCGTCCTTCGCCGTGCTGCTATTCGCCAGCCTGGC